>CAMTPG010000045.1 GCA_947074335.1 uncultured Parabacteroides sp. | reverse complement strand
TTTGCTGTGTGGGATTGGCTTCATACCATCCGCCCACTTCGGCTGCCGCATATTCCTTGGGGCGTGTATTAGTTTGTGTAGAATTGATATTTTCGCCATTTCCCCACAAATCAGTTCCGCCCACATCTTCGATCAAGAGTTCGAAGATACTTTCGGCATTGTTTTCATGCTCATCATCAAAATTCCAGTGGAAATCATCCATCAGACGATATGAGTATGGACTTTGGGTAAGCGGTTGCAATGTTTCGATTGCTTTTTGCCATTCTTCCTGATACACATAAATTTTACCCAGCGAAGCCAAAGCCGCTCCGCGTGTGGGTTTGCCCAGACTGTTAGTAACCGGCAGAAGATTGGCTGCTTTCTGCAAATCATCAATAGCCTGTGCCCAAATCTCCGCCTGTGTTGATTTGGCCAGCGGGAAGGTTGAAGGCGATTGTGAGGCCGTCAGTCGCAAAGGTGCATCCTTAAACTCCTTTGCCAGCTGAAACAGATAAAAACCGCGGATAAAAAGACATTCGCCCGTTACTGCATCCTGAAATTCCTGAGAGAACTGGTTGCCTTTCTCTTCCAGCTTCTGCATGATCGAGTTGGTACGATATAGTGCATTATAAAACTGATAGAACATACCCTGTGTGAGCGAATTGGTATTACTGTTTGTAAAACGATTCACGGTATATACATCGGAGATATCATTTCTGAAATCCACCTCATCGGCACGGGCTATACGGAGCATCACGCCGCGGGTTCCATAATATCCGCCGTTCAGTGCATTCTTCAGCGGAGTATAACAAGAGGTTAAAGCCAGATTAAAATCTTTCTCATCTTTCCAGAAAGTATCTTCGGTAGCCTGATTAGGATTGGTCTGATCCAGCTGACTGTCGCAGGAAACCAGCACCGTTGCAGAAAATAAGAGGGCAAAAGCCGCATTAATATATGATTTCATAAGTCTTATTAATTAGAAGGTTACATTGACACCAAACATAAACACACGGGTTGTGGGATAGATAAAGTTATCAAATCCGCGGGCTGTAGCCGAAGTGGCATTCACATCAGGCGTAAAGCCGCTGTATTTGGTGATGGTAAATAAATTCTCGGCATTGGCATACAAGCGGGCACGTTCAAACACGCCGCCAAACCACTGTCTGGGGAATGTATAACCTAACTGTACATTGCGCAGACGGAAGTAAGAACCATTTTCCAGGTATCGATCCGATTCGGCACGGGTATTGCGGTTCGGATCATCCCAGGTTAATCGCGGATGCGAAGCATTCAGATTATCCGGAGTCCAGTAGTCGAGTGTACTGGCCAGGAAGTTGGTACCTTTAGTTACATCCTCGAGTGTCTGACGGGTAGCATTGTAAATCTTATTACCGGCCACACCCTGGAAAGTCAGAGCCAGATCCCAGTTTTTCCAACCGATATTACCATTGATTGAGTAGGTAAATTTCGGGAACGGACTGCCACAGTATACACGATCATCATCATTGATTACTCCATCGCCGTTTACATCCTTAAAGCGGATATCGCCCGGTTGTGCATTGGGTTGAATTTTCACGCCGTCTACAGCATGTGCATCCACTTCGCTCTGGCTGTTAAAGTAGCCATCTTCAGGAATCAGCCAATATCCGCCAATCGGATAACCGGCCAGTGTTTTACATGTATTGATATTCTGATTGGTAGCTCCGCCCCAGATTGCCTGCGAGCCTGTACCCATATCCGTTACCTCATTTTTATTGTAGCTTCCGAGGAAACTTACGCCATACGAAAGACCATTCTGCAAATATTCATTCCATGCCACATTAAATTCGAATCCTTTATTACGGATTTTACCGGCATTACGGATCGGATCGTTGGCACCGCCCGATGAGATCGGAATAGGCACAGTAAGCAGAATATCTTTTGTATTCTTCAGATACCAGTCGGCCGTCAGGCTCAGTTTGCTGTTAAAGGCCATGAAGTCGATACCCACATTCGTCATCTCTGTAGATTCCCAACGAATATCAGGATTGGCAAAATCTTTCGGGAAAGCACCCTGAATCAGGCCGCCCATACCGTCGGGATAGTTAATACCGGTTGTAATGGTAGAAGAATACATATAATTATCAATCTCCTGATTACCCAGTTTTCCCCAGCCGCCACGCAGTTTGAGCTGATCCATCCAGGTGATGTTATGCATAAATTCTTCTTCGGCAATATTCCAGCCCAGCGAGAACGAAGGGAAATTACCATATCGGTTCTTATTACCGAATTTGGAAGATCCGTCGCGACGGATTGTAGCCGTAACCAGATAACGATTTCTGAATGAATAGAATACACGCCCCAGAATAGACGTCATGGTATTGCGTGTAGAATAACCGGCATTGGTACGATTGGTTGTAGAAGCATCAATCTCTTCCAGTCCGTCGGGCAATTGTTCGCCATAAGCCTGCAGATAACGGAAGCGGCTGTCCTGATAAGTATATCCGGCTAAGGCGGAGATTTTATGTTCTCCAAATGTATTATCGTAACTCAGCAAATTCTCTACCAACACGTTGCGTCGTCTTGTCATCTGTTCGGTAAGTTGTGTTACCGAATTTTTATACAATCCGAAATCATATTTATTATTATACATTTTATAGCGATAATAATTGAAATCGGGAGTGAGATTGATTCTGTATTTCAATCCTTTTATCGGTTCTATTTGAGCATAAATATTCACATTTACATTCATGTTATCACTGTAACGGTTCATGATCTTATCATCTGTCATACCCAGCGGATTGGGAATATTTACCACATCACCATACATACCACCGTAGCCACCTTCGTTTTCGGGATCGAATTTGGATAGTGTGGGCAATGATTGCAGAATTACGCCCACCATGCCGCCGCGTGATTCGCTATGCAATGGTTTATCATGATTATATGCCAGAATAATGTTGGTTCCGGCCGAGAACATTCCTTTTTTATAATCATTTTTAGACTGAAGTGTAAAACGTTCGTAATTGGTTCCCTTCACAATACCTTCCTGGTTGAAATAACCTAATCCGGTATAATACGAAGAATATTTACCGCCGCCTTTTACCGACACATTATAATTCTGCATCAAAGCCGGACGGAACATAATATCCTGCCAGTCGTTGTCGGGCAGATTGGCCAGATCAGTTGCCATATCAAGCGCCGGTTTACCAATAGCTTCGCGGGCAATTGTGGTTACTTCGGCCCAGCCTGCGGCATCCAGCATATTTAATTTCTTAGAGGCTTTTTGTACACCGATATTGGCCGACATGTCCACAATCGGGCGACCTTCTGTATTTGAGCCCTCTTTAGTCGTGATGATAATTACACCATTGGCGGCACGCGAACCATAGATGGCAGCCGAGGAGGCATCTTTCAGCACATCGATACTGGCAATATCACTCGGATTAACATGGTCGATGCCGTTCATATACATACCGTCTACAATATACAGCGGACTGGCATTATTCAGTGTTCCGATACCGCGAACCATAATTTTGGCGCTTGCTCCCGGATTACCGCCCTGCGATACAATATCCACACCGGCAATGCGTCCCTGCAAAGCCTGACCAATATTGGCATTACTTTGTGTATTCAGTTTTTCGGCATTTACATTGGCTACCGAGCCGGTCAGGTCTGCTTTTTTCTGCACACCATAACCAATAACCACCACTTCATCCAGTGCTTTGGTATCTTCCTGCAGCACTACGTTGATAATCTTTTGTGTTCCTACAGGAACCTCTTTAGTTAAATAACCAATATATGAGATTTCGAGTACATCCTGCGGATTAGCTTCGACCGAATAATTACCGTCGATATCCGTGATTGTACCATTTGTTGTTCCTTTAACCAGCACATTAGCTCCGATTACCGGTTCGCCAAAATTATCCACGATGGTTCCGGTGATGATTTGTACCTGTTGTCTGCCTGCCGTTACCGGAGCAGCAGGGATATGTCGATTGCCTGAAAGCACGATGTGTGTACCTTCCATAGCATAACTGATGCCGGTATTTTTAAAAATAGTATTCAATACTTCTGCAACAGGTTCGGATTTACTTTTTAAAGAGATTTTCCGGTTAACATCTACTTCATCATTATAAACAAAAAGATAATCAGTCTGATTTTCTATTTCATTCAGAATAGTTTCTAACTGGGCATTATTTTTATTGATACTTACCCGGGCATTCTGTGAATGCGAATCAACGGCATGAGCACAAAATACGCAGGCGCCTAACAAAAACGCAGACATTCGCATAACTCTAATAATTTTATGATTAGCCGGTATTTTTTGGTAATTTTTAACCGACAAAAAGTTTTTTTTCATACATTTGAAATTGATTTGAAGTTATTAAGTAATTAAATTCTTTCGATTGAATGCCGGTACATGCCCCCCAGCCGTACCGGCATTGCTTTCTTACTTTCAGCTATTCATGTTTTATCCTTTAATGCTTTCATGTTTTTTAATTTTTTAAGGTTACTATTTACTTGTTGTGTTTATCTTAATCTGTCTGTTTTCTGATTCAACGGATGAAAATGATCTGGTTATCTTCGTCGCGCTGATAGGTGAAGCGGATATCTTTTTGTAAAACGCGTAAAGCATGATCCACTCCATCGGTCTGCCTGAATTTGCCGGAATAATTTGATTTTAATGCCTGTTCATTCGATACAACAATGCTGACTCCGAAATATTTTTCGAGCGATTTCATGATAGACTGGAATGATGCCGATTTAAAACAGATCAGTCCCTCTTTCCAGCGCAGCGCATTATAATCGTCGATTTCTTCGGTCTGAAACCGGCCGTCACGGCCGATAAATGCTTTATATGAAGGTTTAAGCAATAATGTGTCGGTATCATTTTTAGTTAACAGCTTTACACTGCCTTCAAGCAACGATACCGAAAAATCATCCATATCCGGATAAGCATCCACATTAAATTCTGTACCTAAAACTTCGATATTGCATTTATCGGTTTCAACAACAAAAGGTCTGTTTTTGTCTTTTGACACATCAAAGTATGCTTCTCCGTCTAATTGTACCTGTCGCAAATCTTTTCCGAACACGGCCGGATAATCCAGTCGTGTACGAGCATTAAGCCATACATTTGTACCATCGGGCAAGGTAATATTGATACGTTGTCCGGCCGGCACATAAATAGATTGCATGGCATAAGTCTCCGCTTCTTTTTGTGTAAAATGGTAATATAAAGAGGTGAAAGTCCAGGTAAAAAGAATAATAGCCGCCACTTTCAAAACATTCATCCAAATCCGGTGATTCATAAAAGCGGATTTATTCTTCGCTTTTTCAGCAGGATTTAAATTACCCGATAAACAGGCGGCATCGAATGTACGGCGTGCTTTGAAAAACATCAGCCGATTGGCAGGATCTGCTTCCATCCAGGTGCGGATGCGGCATTCCTCTTCGAATGATGTGGCTCCTTCAAAGAATTTATAAAGTATATTTGTATCTATATTTCTCATGTCGATTTACTGTTAACATAATAATAGCAGTTCAACCGGCTTTATCCCTAATCAGGTAATTGATTTTTTCAAAAAAAAATGGATCTTATTAAAACATGCTTTTATCTTTTAGTTATTTTTCTATCTTTGCAGCCATACAAAACAATGGATTAACAGCATGACAAACTCTTCTGAATTACAAAACTTTAATAAACTGTTTACCGATTACAAGGAGCGGTTTATTCGTTTTGCCGGATTCTATATTAGAGATGAAGCGGTAGCAGAAGATTTTGTAATTGAAGCCTTAATGTATTATTGGGAAAAACGAAACGAGCTGGATCCTGATTCTAATATCCCGGCTTATATTCTTACCGTGATTAAACATAAATGTCTGAATTATTTGCAACATCTCGATATTCGTCAGGCAACGAACGAAATCATGAAAGAACATGCACAATGGGAATTGAACACACGTATTTCTACTTTAGAGGCCTGTGATCCGAATGAGTTGTTTTCGCACGAAATTCAGGAAATTGTGGATAAAACCTTAAATACATTACCGGCACAGACGCGCGAAGTCTTTATTTTAAGTCGATATAAAAATAAATCGCACAAGGAGATTGCAGAGCTGTTAAATATCACGACAAAAGGAGTAGAATATCATATAACAAAAGCATTAAAAAAATTGCAACTCAACTTATCGGATTATCTGCCTTTGGGTTTTGGTTTTCTGTTTTTTGAATACTGGAATTAATAATCAAATATTCATATACAAAAAAAGGCAGCTGTAAACTGCCTTTTTTTGTATATGAATATTTGCGCTAATGAGCCAGCAGAGTACCGCTCTTTACAATATTTGTCAAAATAGGCTCTGCACCTCCTAAAAACACTTCCACTGCAATAACCATCAATATAAGCCCCATTAAACGCATCATCACATTATTTCCGGTTTCGCCCAGTATCTTATTTAATCGTGTGGATGCGCGGAGAATTATATAAATCAGTGCAAATACAACAGCAATAGAGATTAACAGAGCTATTTTCTTTTCGATGTGATTAGCTTCTTCCATTAACATAATACCCTGTGCAATGGCACCCGGACCACAAATCATGGGAATAGCCAAAGGTGTTACAGAAATATCATTAGCATAGGATTTTACTTCGTCCGGACTTACTTTTGCACTCGAATACCGTGCCTGAAGCATATCGTAACCGATTTTAAAAATTACGATACCGCCGGCAATACGAAAACCATTCGAAGAAAGTCCGAATATTTTAAAGATTACCTGTCCGAGTAATGTAAAACCTATTAAAATAAGAAAAGCAACAATTGTTGCACGTTTTGCTATTCGTTTACGATCATCCTCACTCATATCACGTGTCATCGTAAGGAACAAAGGCATTGTTCCCAACGGATTCGTCAGTGAAAAGAAAGAGGTAAGACAAAGTACAAAAAAGGGAATAACTCCATCCATAACAGATTATTTATTAGTTGATTTTATATTAAAACAAAACAATTTACGATATGTTTATTAAATTGCCTTTCATTTTTTTCGCGAAATTAAATATTTTTCTTCAATTTTAATTGATTCATTTTTTATTATTTCCCTGAAATAAATTTGGTTATCTTAAATAAATAC
The DNA here is from genome assembly GCA_947074335.1 of uncultured Parabacteroides sp. Lineage (GTDB taxonomy): Bacteria > Bacteroidota > Bacteroidia > Bacteroidales > Tannerellaceae > Parabacteroides. The sequence goes on along the minus strand of CAMTPG010000045.1, from coordinate 5,261 downwards.
GTCTGTAACTTTTTTAAGATTTTAAGTATAAATATAAAAGTAAAAAAGCCTTTTGAAAACTAATAATCTTCAAAAGGCTTTCCGTAAAAAATATCAATAACAGAATTAATCCATAAAGAGCGGCGTTAAATTCCAATTGCCATCGATTGCATCAGGAACGAAATCCACCTCTTGCGGACTTTTGAATTCTTTAAAAAAGGATTCAGACCAGATGAAAGGTTTTCCTTCGATGATCGGCGTACCATATTTCATCCAGAAAGATGTTTTTTTACTCTCTTTATTCGGAGTATATTTCAAATCTTTCAAAGCCTCTTTAATCATTGTTGCCGAAACAGCTTTAGCATCAATTGATCCGTCAGGACGAGTTTTCTTGAATTCGGTAGTTCCGAAGCCTTTATCCCAGCGTCCGTAGATAGAAAGCGGTTCGCGATCCTGGTTGAACGTAATCAGATTTTTGGCTGTCTCAATACATTTAACCATGCCTATTCTTTCATAGAACTGTACACGTCTCATCGGGCGGGTATCGATAGTTTCAAGATCGTATGTTACCCCTTTTGATATGGCCATGTTGATACCAAAAATGTGATTTGGAGAAATCAGATGTGTATCATAATCTTTACGGGTCGGAACAACACCGGTAGAATCTGTCACTTTCAATTCTTTTCCATCAGATATAAACAATACAAACCGGCGATAACTCATTTCGACCAGACCTATTTCGCCTCGCTTGGCATCAATAACCATATATCCGTTCAGATAAGTTCCGGTATTATCAATGGATACATAATCATAGAAATCCTGTATGGAAGTCGAAAACATTTCGGCCAAAGCAGAACGCCAGCACAACCAGATTCCATCTTGTTTTGATTCATTATAAAGATGTGCATGCGTAGTTTCATTAAATCCGATACCATATTTATTGAACCCAAAATCGGTATTACTGCCGAACTGTCCCTGGCAATAGGCATTCTGTGTAATGAAATCATCACCAATTGCATAGGTGGTTGTACAAGACTGTGCATAATACCCGCACCAGCTGTTGTGAGTGAGATAAATCTCACCATCATCTGCATATTTCACAAAAGCAGAACAGTGATCCTGTTTTGGTTTTCCGGTATTTGCTTCACCAAATCCCATATCCAGAGAATCTGCCACGACATCAAACATATCCATTTCGGCATTGATCAGATAAATATCCATAAAGGTGATTTTCTCTGTATCGTAACCGCCCAACAGATATTCGGAAGGATCTATTTTTTCCAGATTCAAATCTTCGAAAGTCATATCGCAGGGACTATCATATCGGGTACCGGCAAAAATACCGGCCATACGGAATAACAGACGTTTTATGTTTTTACCTGCTTTTTCATCTTCATGTTCCAATATCCAGTTGTAGAGGTATCTGTAATTATCCACCAGACTTTTACTGCATATTTCGAGCGCTCCGTCGGGTATGGTGATAAACAAATTATCCTGTGGTGTTCCGCAAATCAGCATATTACGCCATACATTATCGCGCGCGGCTTTAATGGAAAGATTTCCCTGAATTTTTGCCTGGGCAAAACCGGCATTAAATTCATTCTGAAAAATTGATATGTTCGGATCCTGGGCAAAAATTGTATAATTCCAACAATTATCCTGTAAAACAGAATAAGCTTTACAATACTCATTTAAAATGAATTCATTCACTTCGCCCGGTTTTTGAGTAAGTGCTGCATCTTTAATTGCCATAGTTTACTACTTTAATAGGTTAAAAAAATATTACAGTATATTCCGTTTATTATTCCATGAATAATTTCACCAGATTCCATTTTCCGTCTACTGCATCGGGTACATAATCATCTTCCTGAGATCCTTTAAACTGTTTAAACTGCGATTGCGACCAGATAAATGGAATACCTTCTATCCGGGGTGTTCCGTATTTCATCCAGAATGAAGTTTTTTTACCCTCTTTGCTTGGTTTGTAAGATAAATTTTTAAGTACTTCTCTTACTGCACTTGCACTGAAAGCTTTGGCATCGTTGGATCCGTCAGGCCGGGTACGGAAAACCTGCTGTCCGTTTATACGGAATTTAAATTCTGTAGTCCCGTAACCCAGATCCCAGCGACCATAAATAGATAATGGCTCTTTATCCTGCGTATAGGTAATCAGGTTTTTACAAGATTCCATATCTACAGCCGTATCAATTAAATTAAAGAACTGAACTCTTCGCATCGGACGCGCATTGAGTGTTTCCAATTCATAAGCAATTGTTTTTGATATCGGATAGTTTACGCCAAAAATATATTTCGGAGTTATCAAATGCGGATCATAATCTTTTGAGGTAGGTTTAAATCCGGTAGAATCTGTTACCTTCAATTCTTTACCATCGGATACAAACAGCACAAAACGGGCATAACTCATTTCGACGATACCGATTTCGTTTGTATTTACATCCACAAGCTGATATCCGTTAAGATAGGTGGCCGTATTATCAATCGAAACAATGTCGTAAAAATCTTTAATGGAAGTTGAGAACTGCTCTGCTGCAGCCGAACGCCAGGTTAACCAAATTCCCAGCTCTTTGGATTCGTTGTAAGAATACAGATGCGTTGTTTCGTTGAAACAAATACCATTTTTATTGAATCCGTAATCGGTATTACTGCCAAACTGACCCTGACAGATTGCATTCTGTGTTACAAAATCATCACCGATTGTATAACTTACGGCACACGACATGACATAAAAACCGGCCCAACTGTTATGGGTAATGTAAATTTCGCCATCGTCCATCATTTTAACAAAGGCGGAACAATGTTCATGACTTGATTTTTTATTCACCGCCGGTTTATCGAGATTCATTTTTCCCGATACGGCATCGAATACATCAGCCTGGGCATTGATAAAATAAACATCAATAAAAGATAATTCCTTATCTTCATAATGACCCAGTTTGAATTCTTTCGGATCTATTTTGGCCGGATCAAGATCTTCAAAACAAATTTTTCCCGGCTGGTCTTTTGTTACACCGGCATGAATTCCGGCCATACGGAACAGCAATCGTTTAATAAAAACAGGAATACGACCGCCGTCATTTTTTTTCAACCAGTCATAAAAATAGGTATAATTAGCCAACAGACTTTTTTCTACCAGTTGATGCGCATCTTCGGGTATATCGATGGAAATCCGATCCTGCGGTGTATCGCAAATCAACATATTACGCCAAATGTTATTGCGAGCTGCACGAATAGCTGTTTTTCCCTGGATTTTTCCCTGAATAAAACCGGCATTATATTCATTTTCGAAAATAGAAACTGATGAATCCTGAGCAAAAATGCTGTAATTCCAACAATTGTCTATTACCTGTGCGTATCCTTTACTGTGATCATTCAAAATGAATTCTTTAATTTCACTGCTATTTTTAATAGCGACATCTTTTTTGTTATCCATACAATAAATATTAAATACATGAATAATAATTCGTTTATATTTTTAATTCTGTTTCATCAATAGGATGCTTTAGCGTTCTTCCTGATCTGTGTAATGCAACATTCTGCTGATACAAAAAGTCTAATGTTTTAACATTATATATTATTTATTTAAACTCATTAAATACAGTTAACATCATGGTGTTTAAATTATATCCTGCTAAAAAACAGATTTAAAGATTCAGTGAACAAAAAAAAGAAAGCTTGTGTTATAGAAAATGTAGAATAGTTAACAAAATTATTATTATTTAATCATTAAAATATTTATTATTATGGGAGTTAAAACAGGTAAAGGTTGGAATCTGCCAATCATTGTCCTCGTAGACATTTACATAATCTGGGTAGTTACTTCTATAGCCGGATTAGCAATATCACCGATTGAAGGTGAGCTTAAAACTATTTTCCCGGGATCTACAGAGCTGGAAATTCAATTAATTACTACAATGCCTTCGTTAGCCTGTATTCCTTTTGTATTCATAGGAGGTGCATTGGGTACAAAATTTAATAATCTCTGGATTATTAATATCAGTTGTTTACTGTTTTTTGCCGCAGGCTGTCTGTTTTTTATTGCAGATTCAATGTGGGAATTAATCGCATTAAGCGTAGTTGCAGGTATTGGTGCCGGTGCTTTATCTCCTTTATCGGTTACCGTGCTCTCTAACATCTTTACGGGTAAATATAAGACCCGGCAATTTGGTATCACCTCGGCCCTGCTCAATGCCGTTTTAATGCTTGCAGTAATTGTAACAGGTTACATGGCTGAGGTTCACTGGCGTTTACCATTCTTATGGTATTTACTTCCTATTTTACCGGTAATTCTTTCTCCGTGGTTAAAAAAATACATTGTAGAACCAACAAAACAGGATAAGGAAAAAGCCAAACAAAAAGTAAAATTCAATTTTGCGAAAGAATGTAATGTTCGTGCTTTGGTTAAATATTGTATTTTCTACGGATTTATCACCTTCGCATTGGTAAGTACCAGTTTATTTATACCGTTTATGCTGCAAACATACGGATTTAAGAGCGGTGTTGCCGGCGATTTAACTTCTGTAGTTTATTTTGGTATCATGCTTTCCGGATTTTTACTGAATCCGATTTTGAATATCCTGAAAAAAACCACATTCGATATGATCCTGCTCGGTATGTGTGTTGGATTTTTCCTTATGGTAATTTCTAAAGATCCGATTGTGATAGGTTGTGGTATTTTTATTGGTGCATTTTTCTACGGAGTGGGTCAGCCTTATGCTTACAATCTATGTACCAATATTTCTACACCGGTAGCTTCGTCGCTGACTATGGCCTGGTTAATTATCATGAACTCGGTAGGTATGCTGTTATGTCCGGTTGTTGTAAGCTGGGCAAAAGCAATTTTCCACACAAAACTGGATCCGTCATTCCCCTATTACTTCATGCTGATTCTCTCTATAATTGCCTGGATTGGCGTCTTAATAAGACGTTTATATTATCTGAAGAAAAAACCGAAATATGCCTTTGTATTCGGCAGAGGTCGTGTGGCAATTAACACATTAACAGCAGATGAACAAGCCTATGTATTTGCAAATCCGGGTGAAGCTTTTGATTTAAGCAGTTTCGAAAAACCGCAGATGGCAACTGCTACAGCAGCAGCTCCGGCAGCTGATTCAACAACAGCAACTCCGACCGCTACAACAAGCAAACCGGATAATACAACTACACCACCCAGTGCAACCTAAATAAAACGCATAATTTTGTTATAAAAGATATTATCAGAAAAAGTCGTTTGAATAATTCGAACGACTTTTTCTTTATTCTTT
>CAMTPG010000044.1 GCA_947074335.1 uncultured Parabacteroides sp. | reverse complement strand
TAAGCCATATAGCCCAGTTTATACCCTTTTTTTGCTCCTGCCTGTTCCACATAACCACGCAATACAAGTGTTTTCAGAATATTGGCGCAGGTTCCGTGATTGAGCTCCACGGAATCGGCAATCTCGGTCAATCCCAGTTCGCGATCCGGATTCTTTGCTATAATCTCCAAAATATTCAATGCTCTGTTTACTACCTGTATCATATGTGTTGCGAATTTTTATATGCTGAAACAATCAGAATTAATCAGTATGGCAATTTTATAATGCGAAATTACGCAAATTTATAATATAAAATGAAAAACAGATTAAAAATTAACCGTGAAATCACTATTTATCTGCTTATTTTGAAATAATATATGTTTATCAGCATACAATGTTATTTTTTGACTCTAAAATTTTGTAATCCGATGAAAGATGAATAATATTGCAATATAAAAATGTATTTTATTATGTAAAAATACAGTTTAGTCGGGAAGACACTTAAATATAATACTATTTACACATGAGAAAAAGAAGATTGCCCTACAAATGGGAACTGATCATTATGTTATGGTTTGCCTATTTCCTGAATCAGGGAGACCGGCAGATTTATAATGTTGTGATTCCGCTGATCAAAGAGGATTTGCATCTGTCGGATTTGCAGTTAGGATTGGTAGCCACGATTTTTACCATTGTTTATGGCTGTCTGGTTCCTTTTGGCGGTTACCTGGGCGATTTTATGAAACGGAAATGGATTGTATTTGCGTCCATTCTGATCTTTAGTGCGGGTACATTATGTACGGGATTCAGCGGCGGTTTACTATCGTTGATTCTTTTGCGTGGTGTAACTACCGGCGGCGGCGAGGCTTTTTATTATCCGGCAGCCACATCTCTGATTAGTCAGTTTCATCATAAAACAAGAGCTATGGCGTTGTCTATTCACCAAACTTCACTGTATGTGGGGATAGTGGCCAGTGGTTTTATTGCGGCTTACATTGGTGAAAACTGGGGATGGCGCGCCTCCTTTTACACTTTCGGTATCGGCGGTCTGCTGGTTTGTATTTATCTGTTTTTCAGAATGCAGGATACGCCACAGGAGCTGAAAAGCGAACATCGGCATCCGATCGGATATGTCATTAAAGAGATTTTCAAAAAGAAAACCGTCTGGATGCTTTGCCTGGCTTTTGGCGGCATGTGTTTTGTTAATATCGGGTATGTAACCTGGATGTCGACCTATTATCATGAGGCATTCCATTTGTCTCTTTCCACAGCCGGTTTTACCTCGATGTTTTTTCATTTTGCCTCGGCACTGATTGGTGTGCTGGCAGGAGGAAAATTATCCGATACGTATGCGCTAAAGCGTAAAACAGTGCGGATGGAGACTGAATTTCTCGGCCTGTTTCTGGGTGCTCCCTTTATCTTTTTGATGGGATATACCACCAATTTATATGTAAGTTATGCCATGTTGGCGCTGTTCGGATTCTTTCGCGGCATTTATGATTCGAACCTTTATGCGGCTTTGTTTGATGTGATTGCGCCTAATCTCAGAGCTTCGTCGGTGGGGATTATGACGGCCTTTGCTTTTATTGTCGGTGCACTGGCTCCGCTGGTGCTGGCTTATCTGAAACAGGTCTACGGACTGGCTTTCGGCATCTCTTTTCTTTCGCTGTTCTATCTGTTCGGCGCCTGCATGATCTTTATTGCCTGGAAATTCTTTTTCCTGAAAGAATATTATGTAGAGGAGAATAAAGTAGTTTATTAATGAATGCGATAATTCAATTGAAATAGTAACTAAAAATAATACAAATGAAAAAAGTAACATTAATCACGGGCTTTCTGCTTACCACTTGTTGTATACAGGCACAAAACGGCGGTTTTCCGAAAAGTGCCGCCGAAGATAAGAACGGCACCATGAGCGAAGCCTACTGGGCGATATGGAACCCGGAAGTTCAGCAAAAAATTGATCAGGATATTGAAGCAAACCGTAAAGCTACGGCTGTTGTTACGCTGCCCGATGCAGCGCCGGGCACACCGGTAGAGATTGAACAGATCAGCCATGATTTTATTTTCGGGGCGCATATCTTTAATTACAATCAGTTGGGTTCTGAAGCCTCAAATCAGAAATACAAAGATTTGTATGGCGATCTGTTTAATTCGGGTACAGTGGCTTTTTACTGGAAAACATTTGAGACTGAGCCCGGAAAGCCCCGTTTTACCGGCGAATATCGTGATTCGGAAGCGTATTGGAATGCACAACAAAACCCAAAGGCTGAACCGCACTGGCGTCGGCCTGCTTCGGATCCGGCCGTCGATTTTTGTCTGGAAAAAGGAATACGCGTGCACGGACATCCGTTGATCTGGGGAAATCGCAAATGGCATAATCCGAATTGGATTATTCAGGAATATATGACTCCCGAAGAGAAGCAGAAAATGGATGCACTGATTGTAGAATACGGCAGTGTGGAAAATTACCTGGACAGCGAGAAATATTCTGAAGTATATAATAATATGAGTGTGGAGGAGCTGGAAGCCGAATTTCCGGAATTTGCCAAAACATTGAAATGCGTATTCGAAAAACGCATTACGGATATCGCAGCACATTACGGCGGAAAGATTGCCAGCTGGGATGTGGTAAACGAAAGTGCGTCTGATTTTTCGAAAGGTCGTATGGTGCCGGGTTCCGGACTGATGAAGAGCGTGTACGGTATTATGCCGGGCGATTATACCTATGAGGCTTTTCAGACGGCACAGACCAATTTCCCGGATTCGGTAGCGTTGAATATCAATGATTACTGGACCGGCCCCGAATATCCGGCACAGATTAAGGAGCTGCAGAGTCGCGGTTGTAAGATTGATATTGCAGGAGCACAGATGCATCTGTTCCAGCCCCAGCAATGTCTGGATATTGCTGCCGGCAAAGAAATACAGACGCCGCAACAGGTGTACGATGTAATGCTTCCGATCGGCGAAACGGGACTACCGATTCATCTGAGCGAAATTACCATTACTTCGCCGGGTACGGATGAGAAAGGGCAGGAGATTCAGGCCATCATCGCACAGAATCTGTATCGGTTGTGGTTTAGCATCGAACCGATGATGGGCATCACCTGGTGGAATGTGGTGGATGATTGCGGCGCGCCGGGCGAGCCGAGCGTTTCGGGCCTGTTTACCCGCGATATGGAACCCAAACAGTCATATTATGCACTGAATAATCTGATCAACAATGAGTGGAAAACCAATCTTACCGCAAAGGCTGATAAAAAGGGTCAGGTTGAGTTTCGCGGATTCAAAGGCAATTATTTAATCAAATATAAAGATAAGGCCGGAAAAGAACAGGTTCTGGCTTACGACTTAAATTGAAAATAAGATGAAAATTACAGACATGAGAGTCCGTTGCGTTGCAATTCCCATGAATTGCATGCTCCGGCATAACACAGGTGTACACCCGGGTTATCTGTTACGTACGATTCTGGAGCTGATTACAGACGAAGGAATCATCGGGTTGGGCGAAGTTGGCGGCGGCGATTCGCGAGCGGCACTGCTGAAGCTGAAACCGCGTATTCTGGGCATGAACCCGATGGATCTGGAGGCGATTAAGATGAAAGTACTCAGAAGTATATATTATATCTCCAATTCGCGCCTGTACGGAGCTATCGAAATGGCCTGTCTGGATATTATGGGAAAAGCATTTCAGGTTCCGATGAACCAGCTGCTGGGCGGCAAGTTGCGCGACGAAATTCCGATGATAGCCTATTTGTTTTGGCGTTACGACCGTCCGGGCGGCGGCGATGATACAAGTGCCGAGGATATGGCCGATTTCTGCGTACAACTGCGCGATGAGCTGGGTGTTACAGCCATGAAACTGAAAGCCGGCGTTATGGATCCGATGGAAGAGGTGCGTGTGTTGCAGCTCTGCCGGCAAAAACTGGGCGATGATTTCGGTCTGCGCATTGATCCGAACGGTGTATGGAGTGTGGCAACTGCCGTAAAAGCCGGTCACAGGATGGAGGAACTCGAGCTGCAATATTTTGAGGATCCTTCGTGGGGAATAGAAGGCATGAAACGGGTGAAACAGCAAATCCGCATCCCGTTGGCCACCAATATGTATCCGAATAAATTCGATGATCTCGGCCCTTCGATCGATTTGAACGGCATCGATATTATCCTGACCGATCTGCATTATTGGGAAGGTCCGCGCGGCGTAAAGGATCTGGCCGCCGTATGCCGCACATTCAATCTGGGTGTGGCTATGCATTCGGGCGCCGAATTTGGCATTGAATTAGCTGCCATGTTGCATACAGCTGCGACCATTCCGCAAATGACAATGCCCGGCGATGCCCATTATCATTATCTGGAAGATGATATTATAGAAGGCGGAAAAATGCAATATGTAAATGGCGCAATTAAGGTGCCTGACGGTCCCGGACTCGGCGTTTCGCTGGATGAAGACAAAATGGCGAAATACGAGAAATACTACGAAAAGATGGGCGATTATTATGCGCGTTTCCATGAAGATCCGCGCCGGCCCGACTGGTATCCGAATGTGGGAGGCATTTAAAAGTGAAAAAGATGAGCATTGATCGATTATTTAATATAAGGGAGAAGACAGCGTTAGTAACAGGAGGCGGCCAGGGAATCGGCCGCTCTGTTGCTCTCGCTTTAGCCGGGCAGGGTGCCGATATTGTTCTGAATTACAGAAGCAACCGGCAGCTGGCAGAAAAAACCGCAACCGAAATCAGCGCATTGGGCGCAAAGGTATTACTCTGGGAATATGATCTGATTTCCGAAACGCTCAAAGAAGATTTTGAATCCTTCCGTGAAGCACACGGGTTTCGTGTAGATATTCTGGTGCTGAATGCCTCGATCCAGATCCGCAAACGGTGGGATGAAGTAACTCTGTCCGAATTTAATGACCAGATGCATGTAAATGTACGGGCATCGCTCGAACTGATTCAATGCTGTGTTCCGCATATGGAAGAACAACACTGGGGGCGAATCGTAACGCTGGGTTCGGTTCAGCAGAGTCGCCCGAGCAAGATGATGATTGTTTATGCGGCCTCTAAATCGGCTCAACTAAATATGGTGCGTAATCTGGCCTGGCAACTGGGCGATAAGGGCATTACAATCAATAATCTGGCGCCGGGCGTAATCGGTACAATCCGTAACGAAGCGGTATTGGCCGATCCCGTTTTTAAACAGAAAATAGAGAAAAATATTCCGGTAGGATATATCGGCGAACCCGACGATCTGGCCGGTGCAGCCCTGTTGTTGTGCAGCGATGCCGGCCGTTACATCACCGGTGCCGATCTGAAAGTAGATGGCGGAATGAGTCTGCCCGAATAGATAAAACCAACAAGCATATGAGTGTAGATCAATACAAAAAAGAGGTAGGAATGATGAATCTGGAAAAACTGATTACCACGCGCGAAGGCATTTCCGATTGTACATTCCCGATTCCCGAAAAAGAGCTGTTAGCACGATACGAGCAGCTTTATACCGGAGCAATCAATGATGTAATGCGCGAATTTTGTCTGCTGGAGCAGGCACTTCCCGGACGCATCAAGCCGCTCCGCGAATACCGTTCAGTAGCCGGATTTGCCTTTACGGTAAAGAGTGCCCCGAATGTAAAAATCCGCGGCGAAATGGAGTTCCGTACGCAGATGCTCGATGAAATGGGCGAAGATCATTTTGTGGTCTGGGATACCAGTCGCGACCAGAAAGCCACGCTTTGGGGAGGCGTTATGACGGCCACGGCAAAAAGCAAAAAGCTCAAAGCTGCCTGCATCGACGGCGGTATCCGCGATACGCACCAGATTCTGGAAGCCGATTTTCCTTTATTCTACGAATACCGCATCTCCAACGGCAGCCTGGGCCGCTGTCTGATTACCCATTATCAGATCCCGATAAAAATCGGCGATGTAGTTATTAAACCCGGCGATGTGGTAGTAGGCGATATCGATGGTGTTTTGGTGATTCCGCGTGATCAGGCATATGCCGTATTGCTTCGTGCCGAAGAGATCCGCGAAAACGAAAAGAAGATTTTCGGTTGGGTAAATGCGGGCGATTCGATTCGGGATATAACGGAGAAAGGGGGATATTTTTAATAATGAATAATTGTTATAATAGTAATTATGACGGGTTGAATATTTTATGATTAATGATAATAATTATACAGTATTCATCCCGCCATAAGTAGTACATTAAGCAGAGATATTGCAGGCCTTTTCACGCTGTTGTTCTATTTCTTTGCGATAAGATAACGGATTAATGCCGGTCTTACTCTTAAAAAAATAAGAAAAATAATCGGCAGATTCAAATCCCAGTTCTAAAGCAATATCCTGTATTTGCATATCCGTACTGCCTAATAAATCTTTTATTTTTTCTAACTTCATCTGAAGCATATATTGATGTGGTGCTATTCCGGCATATTGTTTGAATAATTTGCGAAAGCTGGAATAACTGAGATTTAATTTTTCAGAAATATCTTCCGGTTTGAGTTTATTGCAGATATTTTCTCGCATTAAAATACAAGCTTTCTGGATGAGCTGAATATCTTTATCTTTAAAAGTCTGGTTTTTGTTGATAGAATGAATAAGACCTAAAATGTGCATAATAATACCGCTGAGGACTCGTTGAAATCCTGCATTCTGGTTATTTGCATATTCCTGCATTTCACAAAATAAATGAACGATTTTTTCATTCATTCCGATATTGAATACAGGATTTGCTATATTAAGTATTTCTTCTAAAATAAGGTCACAGTTTGGCCCGTGAAAAGTAACCCAGTATTCATCCCATCCGGTTAGAGGATTTGGTTGATAGCTGTGCCATTGACCAGGTGAGATAAAGAATATGTCACCCTCTTTTAATTGTACAATACCTGTATCAACCGAATTGAAAACGCCACTACCTTTGGTAATATAAATAATGGCATATTCATTTATAACCCTTCCGAGTCTTGGATTAAAAGTATAACCAATAGGATGTCCTTTCACCGGATAGTCAGATTTTGCTTCCACAAACTGATAACCGATACTGCTCACTGTTATTCCCCAGCGGATTTCATTTTCACCGACAGGTAAGTAATTTATGATATTTTCTTTCATTAGATTTCTTTGTTTAATCATGCCTGAGAATGTGGTTTGTTAGTTTATCGTGGTTAATGCTATACTATATTACAAATATACTCTTTTTGTGTATTTATGTCAAAAATCTTATTTAAATTATCATTTTTATAAATAATCTAACCTATTTTAGTGATTAAGTTTGTCTAATTAAAAATGTTTAACCTAAAATATGTATGTAAATTTATGAAAATTAGAACGCTCTTCTTATTAATGTGTTTCTTGACAAGTTTACAGGCATATGCTCAGGTGTCTGTATCCGGGAAAGTTGTAGATTCCGACGGATTTGATCTTCCGGGAGTAAATGTCAGTGTGAAAGGAACAACTGCAGGAACATTAACTGCATTGGATGGCACATTTTCTCTACCGAATGTGCCGGGTGGAAGTGAGGCTGAATTGACATTCTCATTTGTAGGGTTCAGGCCTCAGACGGTGAGAGTAGGTAATCAGAAATTCCTGAATATTCGTATGATGGAAGATACCGAACAAATTGACGAAGTAGTTGTGGTGGCTTATGGAACGGCGAAAAAGAAAGATTTAACCGGCTCCATGACAGCTATCGATTCACGTGTAATCGGTATGCAAAATACCACATCTGCATCTAAAGCGCTCGAAGGACATGTACCGGGTCTTCAGATCTCAACTGTCGATGGTCAGCCGGGTCTTGATGCAGCCATACGTGTGCGTGGTGTAGGTTCTGCCAATCTGAATAGTTCGGGTGCTTTGATTGTGATCGACGGAGTACCGGCACAAACAGAAAATCCCTTATCCAATATCAATCAGCAGGATATTCAATCCATTACCGTTTTAAAAGATGCTGCATCAACAGCGATGTATGGTTCGCGTGGAGCTAATGGTGTGGTTTTGATTACGACAAAAACCGGTCAAAAGGGAAAAACCCGTATTCAGTTCGAAGGCAGATGGGGTTTTAATCAGGCTGGTCCGTTTAATCTGGATAAAATCAGAGATGCAGGCGAATTTTACGAATATGCCTGGCAATCAATTTATAACTCGGTTCGTTACGGTGTAGACGGATCGGGTTTGCCTAAGAATTTCCAGACAAATGTACAGAATCCGAATATGTCGCACGAAGAGGCTGCCCAGTTTGCCAGTTCTCATCTGTTTGATTATTCAAATTCGGAATCTAAATTCCAGCGTAATGCTTTAGGTAACTGGATGTTGTATAATGTTCCCGGTGCTGTTTATACGCCTTCGGGAAGTGGTACAACTGCCAGTTCATCCATGTCGGGAGCCTATTTGGTTAATCCCGATGGAAAATTAAATTCTGAAGCCATTAAATTATGGGATGGAAATGAATATGAGGAGGCATTATTGAAAAATCGTTTCCGTCAGGAATATAACGTTTCTGCAACAGGAGGTACGGATAATGTGGATTATTTTATATCATTGAGTTATCTGGATAATCCCTCTTATATTGTGAATTCAGAATTCAAGCGTTACAGTGGTCGTTCGAATGTAAATGCACGTTTATATAAATGGTTAAAAATCGGAGCAAATGTAGGTTATGTGCATACAAAAACCCGTTCGATGGCAACAAAATGGGGTACTGGTCGTAATGCAGGTTCTAATTCAGGGAATGTATTCCGTACCATTAACGGACAAAATCCGTTGAAGAGTTTATATGCCCGTGACGAAAACGGCAATATTATATTAAATGCCGACGGATCTAAAAAAGTACACGTAGATGCAGGTGATACATATTCTCCGTTAGGTCCGACAGTAGGACAATTATACGGTATGAATATTCTGCAGGCGATGGAACAGGATCGAACAGAAGTAAAAATGAACAACTGGACAGCCCGTACTTATGCGGATGTAAGTTTTCTGAATGATTTCAATCTTCGCTTAAATTTCTCACTGGATAATTCAAACCGTATGCTTACCAAATACAGAAACAGCGAAACCGGTGTAGGTGCAGGTATTGGTGGTATGGGTAAAGTTTCTACAAACTACATGATTATCAATTCGCAGGAATTGCTTACGTATGGCAGATCATTTAATAAAGTACATCATGTAGATGCTTTAATCGGTCATGAATATAATGATTATCAGGATGAAACCGTACAATGGGGTGCCGGTTATGAATTGATTCCTGGATTTATATCTTCTTCCAATTTTGTGGGTAAATATCAGAATGTAGGCGGAGTGGATAATCCGGGATATAATAAAAATACTGTTCGTATGGAAAGTTATATGGCACGTGCCAATTATAATTATGATGAAAGATATTATTTGTCCGGTTCCATTCGTCGAGATGGTTCATCAAAGTTCAAATATAGTAAAGACCGTTGGGGTACATTCTGGTCGATTGGCGGTGCCTGGCGTGTCAATGCCGAGGAGTTTATGAAACCTACCGAAGACTGGCTGGATAATTTTAAACTCAGAATGAGTTATGGTGTGATTGGTAATCAAAATGGCATTGGTAATTACAGCGGATATCGTACCTGGTCGTATGGTGCCAGTTATACTTCCACCACGAACGGTACAGGCACTCCCAATTACTATACATTGGGTGTAGGCGGTTTCGTTAATGACCGTTTAACCTGGGAAAATACGAAAACATTTGATGCCGGTTTTGATCTTACTTTCCTGAATCGTTTTTATCTGACATTCGATTATTATAATCGATTAACTGATAACTCCTTCTGGAATTGTCCGGTTTCTTATCTGGCTACAGGTCAGTCTACTGTTCAGCAAAACACAGCCTCTATCCGTAATAAAGGGATTGAACTTGAATTAACAGCCGATATTATTCGTAACCGGAAATTATATTGGAGTGTTTCATTAAATGGTACACACTACAGAAATATATTGGAAAAAATACCTGCCGGTTCTGTTGAATTAGACGAAAACGGATGTTTTGAAGCCAATATCGAAGGATGGAGTGCTTCAGGTACCGTTAATGCAAATTTCGTGTCTTATTATCGCGGAGAAGGAAAAGACTTCTATAATATGTATTTGTTTAAATATGCAGGGGTTGACCAAAGCACAGGTTTGCCTTTATTCTATCATCGTGTTACGGATGATGATGTGGCAGCCAATAAATATCCGGGATATAAAAAAGGTGAAAGCGTAAAGGTAACTAACTACAATGAAGCTTCCCGTTACGAAATGGGCAGTTCATTACCCAAATGGATTGGTGGCTTTACAACAAATCTTACATTTATGAATTTTGACTTCACCATGATGTTTAGTTATCAGATTGGCGGTAAATTTTATAGTGTTGATTATGGTAATGGTATGTATATATCAGAAAACCATGGAAACAGTATTTTGGCACGCGATCTGATCGGTAATACCTGGACTCCCGAAAATACAAATGCCAAATATCCGATGCAGTGGTTTGGAACTTCCAGTTCATATACCAACGGGTCAACCTTCGGAAGCTGGATGTATACAGATATGGCATTGTTCAAAGCCAGTTATCTGAAAATGAGAAATATTACGTTAGGATATACAGTTCCGTCTAATCTGCTGAATCGTTTCAATATCAGCAATCTCCGTGCATTTGCCACAGTAGATAATTTATTTATGATTTCTGCGGCTAAAGGCGTAGATCCAAATATGTCGTTAACCGGCGGTTTGGATGTGGGAGCTTATATTTACCCGGATATGCGTACTTTTACTTTTGGTATTAACCTTAGTTTTTAATGTTTAATTGCATAATAATTGTAGTTATGAAAAATATGAAAACATATATGATGGCACTTTGTGCCGGACTCATGTTAGCTTCTTGTGCCGATAAGCTGGAAGTTACTCCGCCCAATAATATTATCGATGAGCAAATCATGGATATCTTAGGATCGGGAGATGAAGAAAAGATTAAATTAATTATGAAAGCACTTGCCGAAAATCTACCCACAAACTTCATCAGTTACAGTTCGGTATATTCGGGTGGTTTTTCAAGCAGTGTCGAAAATAGTCAGGCCGGTCAGGATATCTTACGTAATGTAAGAGGCAATGATTTGATTTATGGAGAATCACTAATGTCGGGATCTATCGGGAATGCCTATAATCTGAAAGATTTCTGGCAGGCTAATCTCACTACCGAAAATTACTGTTACTGGCTGCTGGGAGCTACTGTAATAAACAATGCCAATAAGATTCTGGGTTACCTGGACGATGAAACGGTGAATAGCAGTGATATTTTAAAAGATTACCGTGCACGTTGTCTGGTAGTTCGTGCTTATGGCTATAATTATCTGATGGAAAACTATCAGGATGCTTACCTGCAGGGCGGGTCTGATAAATTAGGATTGCCATTATATGATACCTATGGTTATAATAAGCCGGTTGCCCGTTCTACTGCGAAAGAGACTTACGATTTTATCAAACAGGATTTAAATGAAGCTGCTACGCTATTTAAACAGGTGTTGAAAAATAACGGATATACCGAAGAGAAAGATGATATCGATGCCGGCGTGGCACAATTTCTGTTGGCACGTGTTTCTGTATGGACCGGTGACTGGGCAACAGCCATTGCCGCGTGCGATGATATCTTATCTCAATATCCCGATATGATTGCCGCTGCCAATTACGGAAATCAGAATGCCACTATCCGTGATGTGGAAGCTTTGGATGAAAATGGCAATCCGGTATTGGATTTATATGCCGATAATAATGCATTCTTCAATTTATCTGTAAATCCGGAATGTTTCTTTGGTTTTGTAGATGGTACCAATGCACAAACCTATCAGTATAGTTATTTTAATCCGCTGTGTGAGAGTAGTGGCGGTATGGGGCTTGGATTTATGCAAATCGATCAGCGATTGTATAATCTGTTAGACGATAATGATATCCGCAAAGGTATGTTTATGACAGATACGCTGACATTTACCTATATGAACGAAAATGCAACGGAAGCTACGATTCCTCCATACACTAATCTGAAATATGCTGCAACTGTGGCACGTAATAATTCAGAACGCAGAACCGGTCGCGTAAATTCTGATCAACCGCTTTTCAGAACATCCGAAGTTTTATTGATGAAAGCTGAAGCGCTGGCTCAACAAAATAACGAATCGGCTGCTAAAGCCGTATTAAATATTTTACTGGCTGCAAGAACGGCTGATGCAGAAACTCCGCTTACTTGCGATACATATGCCTCAATGCGGGGTATGAGTGCTTTGCAAATGGTTCAGCTTCAATCACGTATTGAACTCTGGGGTGAAAACGGACGTGAGTTTTACAACAACAAACGCTGGAATATTCCGGTAGATCGTTCATCTTCTCCCAATCATGTTAATAC
>CAMTPG010000043.1 GCA_947074335.1 uncultured Parabacteroides sp. | reverse complement strand
CTGATGAATTCCGTTCCACAAACGGACAGCTGCAATGGATCATCGCCGAAGCCCTACACAAAAGCGGCAGATTGAAGAAAAAGAAAGCAACTGTCAAAAAAGAGGAGGATGAATCATGATCTTTTTTATATTTTAATCGTTCTGTCGCACTAAAAGATGTTCCATTCATTTAGACCGACGGGATTTGATCGACAGACAGAATCTAAACCTTTTTTGACGCGTTTGCCTTTTGATAATTATCAAAAGACCTTTTGATAATTGTCGGAAGGCCTTTTGACAATTGTCGGAAGACCTTTTGATAATTATCGGAAGGCCTTTTGACAATTATCGGAAGGCAAATGCTCTATCATCCGATTTCTGTTTTATCATAAATTGTGCTGAAATCGATTATCTCTCTGTTTTATTTAACTTTTTATAAAATATATAACATTTTAAATAACAGCCATATACTAAATTATTAACAGATAATTGAGATGTTTTCACCAGCAAATTGCACACTTTCTAATTATTTGTGCTACTTTCGCATCGTAATTTAATAACATATTACTTAAATGAAGACATTATCAATTGGGGATCTGAAAGCCCGCATTCCAATCATCCAAGGTGGAATGGGCGTAGGAATTTCCCTATCCGGCTTAGCCTCGGCCGTTGCAAATGAAGGTGGGATTGGCGTTATCTCCGCAGCCGGTCTCGGTTTATTATACAAAAAATTTTCACCTAACTACACAGAAGCCGGCAATCTTGGTTTGAAAGAAGAGATCCGTAAGGCACGCGAAAAAGCCAAAGGCATTATCGGCGTGAACATTATGGTGGCGCTTTCCGATTTTGCAGAGCTGGTAAAAACCAGTGTTTCTGAAAAAGTAGACATTATTTTCAGTGGTGCAGGCCTTCCGCTCGATCTGCCTTCGTTCTTGAAGAAAGACAGCGTAACCAAGCTGGTTCCGATTGTTTCGAGCCCGCGTGCGGTACGCATCATCTGCGAAAAATGGAAAAACAACTACGACTATCTGCCCGATGCCGTTGTACTGGAAGGCCCCAAAGCAGGCGGTCATCTGGGTTACAAAGAGAATCAACTCGAAGATGCGCATTTTTCGCTCGAAGAGTTGTTGCCACAGGTGGTACAGGAAGTTGCATTTTTTGAAGAAAAATACAATAAGAGAATCCCGGTAATTGCGGCAGGAGGCATTTATACGGGTGAAGATATCAAACGCATGATGGACCTTGGAGCTTCAGGCGTACAGTTAGGAACCCGGTTTGTGGCCACAGACGAATGCGATGCATCCGATGCTTTCAAAGAGAGTTATGTGCAGGCCGAAGAGGCGGACATTGAGATTATCAAGAGTCCGGTCGGCATGCCCGGACGCGCCATCCGAAGCAGTTTTCTGGATAAAGTAAAATCCGGACTGAAGCAGCCCAAATCCTGTCCGTTCAACTGCATTAAGACCTGCGATATTTCGCGCAGTCCCTATTGCATTGTCACGGCGCTTTACAATGCATTCCGCGGAAAGCTCGATCAGGGCTATGCTTTTGCCGGATCGAATGCATGGCGCACCGAGCGCATCATGTCGGTAAAAGAGACCATTCAGGAACTGATGGATGAATGGCGGGCGAAAGAAAAATCGCCGGCTTAACACGAAGAAAAACAGAAGCCCGGTTGTCGGAATGACAATCGGGCTTTTTTATTTATATCCTTGCAGATAAAGACGACAGAGTGAACTTTATTTTATCGGCAGGATGCCGGATTAAATCTGATTGATATTATTCTATAAACAGTCTGCCATAAAGCAGCTGCTTATTCCATGCTAAAAAATAGCCACCCATAATATTATATATAAGGTATATACAGGAGAATTTCAAGCAAATATTTTATGCCGGCTGTTGATCAATCTTCAATCTTTTTTTTCCGTTTCATCATCATCTCCACAATAAAGGCAATGATGAGTCCGGTTCCGCCAAAAAACAGTACCGATGCGCCATAAGCTGCACTTTGCAATTTATACACATTCAGTAAATTCCAGTTACTGCTATTCGATTCGAGCACCACATTCAATACAAAACCAACCATTACGCCCAAACCGATTCCCATCAGCAAACAACCTATTTTCAGCGCATTAAAGGAGATACCCGGCGTATTAAAGGCGGGCAGATTGATTTTACAGCCAATATCGGCACTTGTCAGTTTATCGCCCAGCTTTTCGATCAGCATAATACGTTCGCGACGGCGTACAAATAAACTAAAAATAAAATAAACCCCGGCAAAAACGATCCCTACCACGCAGGGAACCATAATAAAATCCATCATAATTGTATAATTTTAAGTTGTTATTAATTCGTTTTGCCTATTTGACGCTGTTTCGGAAAAAAGGTTACAAAAAAAGAAAATAAAAAAATAACTACTTTTACTGTCCGATGCTGTAACCTGACCGGCAAATCTGCGTCTATTCTATAAACCATGGAGTTATATACGGATACATATTATATACAACGTATCCGGGCAGGCCACATCGAAAGTTTTGCCTGTCTGGCCGATCGATACAGTCAGACGGTTTTTGCGCTGATTGTCAGAGTTGTACAAAACCGGGAGGATGCAGAAGAGCTTACACAGGATGTCTTTCTGAAGGTATTCCGCAAACTCGACTCCTTCAAAGGCGATTGTGCTTTCTCGACCTGGCTTTATCGCATAGCTTACAATACGGCACTTTCGGCCGTACGCAAAAAGAAACTGGAATGGTTAACAATTGATGATTCGACGCTAAACAATTTTGCCGATACGGCTGTTGATAACGGGTTGGATTTTGAAACAACCGAAGCACGTATCGTATTGCTGGAAAAGGCGTTGGATCAGTTATCGCCCGGCGAAAGAGCTTTGATCCTGTTATTTTACAAAGAGGAGAAAAGCATTGAAGAGATTGCCCTGATCAGCAGCCTTACACAAACGAATGTAAAGACGAAGCTGTTTCGGATCCGCAAAAAATTATATGGTTTATTTAAACAAATGGAGGATTAAAAAGCTATGGAAAAAAGAAACGACAAGATGCATGAACTGTTTCGGGCAATGCCTGAAGACAAGCTTCCCGCTTCATTTCGCGAACGTCTGATGCAAGAGGTTGCGAAGGAAGCCGAAATACAGCAGCGTCGCAGTGATCGCCGGGGCATTTGGATTGCTTCGATTACATCGTTGTTGCTGGTAAGTCTGGTTCTTGTTTTTTTCGTCTGCTTCAAAATGCCGGGATTCCGCATTCCGGGATTCAATATGGGCGAAATCGCCTTTTATTTCTCGATTGGCTGTTCGGCACTGGGTTTGTTGGGGTTAGACTATCTGGTGCGCCGTAAACTGGAGAAAAAGGCTGCTTTATCTAATAAATCGAAAAATCAGGAATAAATATACTACAAACTAATTGTATATCAGAAAAAAGCATTACCTTTGTGCCGATTTTTGAGATGATGACAATATAATGTCCAACTTATTAATTAAAAGTAAATTAAGTATTAACTAGTAGAGAATGGAAAATTTAAAGAACATTCAACCCATCGATAACTTCGATTGGGATGCTCTTGAAAAGGGCGATTCTTACAACACTGTAAGCAAGGACGATCTTGTAAAAACGTATGACGACACACTGAACACAGTAAAAGACAAAGAAGTTGTTATGGGTACTGTTACTTCATTGAACAAACGTGAAGTAGTAGTAAACATCGGTTTCAAATCTGACGGTGTTGTTCCGATGTCAGAATTCCGTTACAATCCGGAATTAAAAGCTGGCGACGAAGTAGAAGTTTACATCGAAAACCAGGAAGACAAAAAAGGACAGCTGATCCTTTCACACAAAAAAGCGCGCGCTTCACGCTCATGGGAACGTGTTAACGAAGCATTGGAAAAAGACGAAATCATCAAAGGTTTTATCAAATGTCGTACAAAAGGCGGTATGATCGTAGACGTATTTGGCATCGAAGCATTCTTGCCGGGTTCTCAGATCGACGTGAAACCGATCCGCGATTACGATGTATTTGTTGGTAAAACAATGGAATTCAAGATTGTTAAAATCAACCAGGAATTCAAAAACGTTGTTGTATCTCACAAAGCGCTTATCGAAGCTGAACTGGAACAACAGAAAAAAGATATCATCTCTAAACTCGAAAAAGGTCAGGTACTGGAAGGAACTGTTAAGAACATCACTTCTTACGGTGTATTCATCGACCTGGGCGGCGTAGACGGTTTGATTCACATTACAGATCTTTCATGGGGACGTGTTTCTCATCCGGAAGAAATCGTACAGTTGGATCAGAAAATCAACGTGGTTATCCTGGATTTCGACGACGAGAAAAAACGTATCGCTCTCGGCTTGAAACAGCTTACTCCGCACCCATGGGATGCTTTGGATGCTGAACTGAAAGTTGGCGATAAAGTAAACGGTAAAGTAGTTGTGATGGCTGATTACGGTGCATTCATCGAAATCGCTGCCGGCGTAGAAGGTTTGATCCACGTTTCTGAAATGTCTTGGACTCAGCACCTGCGTTCAGCTCAGGATTTCATGAAAGTAGGCGACGAAATTGAAGCAGTTATCCTGACTCTGGATCGCGACGAGCGTAAGATGTCACTGGGTATCAAACAGCTGAAAGCTGACCCATGGGAAAACATCGAAGAACGTTTCCCGGTTGCATCACGTCACACTGCTAAAGTTCGTAACTTCACTAACTTCGGTGTATTCGTAGAAATCGAAGAAGGTGTTGATGGTTTGATCCACATTTCTGACCTGTCTTGGACTAAGAAAATCAAACATCCTTCTGAATTCACTCAGATTGGTGCAGAGATCGACGTTCAGGTATTGGAAATCGACAAAGAAAACCGTCGCTTGAGCTTAGGCCACAAACAATTGGAAGAAAACCCATGGGATGTATTCGAAACAATCTTCACTGTAGGTTCAATCCACGAAGGTACTATCATCGAAGTGTTGGATAAAGGTGCTGTAATCTCATTGCCTTATGGCGTTGAAGGTTTCGCAACTCCGAAACACCTGGTGAAAGAAGATGGTTCTCAGGCTCAGTCTGACGAAAAAATGCAGTTCAAAGTAATCGAATTCAACAAAGAAGCAAAACGCATTATCCTTTCTCACAGCCGTATTTTCGAAGACGAGCAAAAAGGTGCGAAAAAAGAGTCTGCTAAAAAAGAAGGCGCTCCGAAACGTGCTAAGAAAGAAGAATCAGCTGCTTTGACTACAGGTTCTGTAGAAAAAACAACTTTGGGTGATATCGAAGAACTTGCAGCTTTGAAAGAAAAATTATCTGGTAAATAATATCAGTTAATCCCATACATCAAAAAGGAGATGTCTGTTTTCAGATATCTCCTTTTTTTATCACTCACAATTAAAAGTTTCAGCTAATCAACCAACAAAGCATCCTCTCGCATTTGTTCCAGATCGCCGTAATAATCCGGGCTCTCTTCGATATCCAGCATGGTGTTGATTTCGTGCCGACAGTCTAAATCGGTAAAATAACGTTCTACCACTTTGTAAATATCAAAACCATCGGTTGATCCGGCTGCCAGACCTAATGCTTCAACCATTTTCTTTGTTGCTCTACGGATTTCGCGCTTGTCAATTAAATGAATCTCGTTACCGTGAATTAATGAAGGACACTGTTCCATGATGTTTGATTTTAAAGTTCAACACCTATATAACAAAAAGATTACAGGTTTTAGTTTCGCAAAAACCTGCTTTTTATTCGGAATATTTTGAAAAAGTTGTTCTTGCCGTATTATCCCATGGAGCTCTCGCCCGAGAATAAAGTTTTACCACGGAAAAAGTAAGCAAATACAGCAACTATACCACTCATTACCATATTCAGATAAAACGGGAACAGTACGCCTTTCTGATGAAAAATAATTTCAAACAGATCAATGATAAAAGGTACCAGCACAATGGCCAGATAATTCATGGACATTACCAGGGCAAGGGCAACAACCGACTTCTTCGGGCGGGCAACCAGCACGGTTTTATCATAAATCAAAGGCTGTATCATACCATAACCAAAACCGGTTATCACAGCTCCGAAACCAATCAGAAAAACCGTCTTAAACAGAGCTATAACCAATAAGCCCACAGCAATCATCAGAAAGCCGATAAAAATCATGTAGTTTTTCATCAACTTAATTAATTTAGTGATCAGGAATCCCGGTATCATCAGGGCCAGAAAATAAATGGAGATCAGAATACCGGAATAATCACTGCTCATATGATACGATTCCATTACAAACGATAAATTAAATGTAATCATAATGGAAGTATAGGTAGACAGAAAATAAAGAATCATCAAACCCCATAACAAATGCATATTCATACTTTTTCCTGCCTTAATATAGCGGGTAGCCACCTGTAAGTTATCGGCTGATTCTTCGGCAGTTGTCTGATTCATATTATTTTTCAAGTAAGGCGGACGCAGGAAATTGACTAACGCCAGTACTAAAATCGGCAACAGGTAAACCAGAAACGGATAATGCCAGTTTTTAGTGGCAAGCCAGCCTGTTAAAACGGTGGCAAGTACCAGAGTCAGGTTAGTAATCGAAGAACTTAATCCCAGCTGCTCTGTGCGATATTCGCCCGAAAAAATATCAGCAATCAAACCGGTGGATAAAGGCGTAATCATTCCGGCACCAATTCCCAACAGACAACTGATTAAAATAAGTGTTACCATGCTTTTAGCCAGAAAATAAAGAATGGCACTGATCAGAAAAATAAATAAACCGGCGATTAAAATCGGAAGTTTACCTTTACTTTCGCTGATTTTTCCCGACAATAACACAAATGGAATAATTAAAAGATTGGGCATCGCACTTAACATTTCAATTGCAGTCTCCGATGTACCGGGGAAAATTGATTTTAAATCACCGAGAATAGGCGTTACAGCAAGTCCGGGCAATGAAGTTACCATCGAAACAGACCATACAGCAAATAATGTAAATAAAGGAATTGTTCCTTGACCGGTTTGAATTTTCATACGATATAACTTATTAATTTTATATAAGATTCTTTTAATAGTAACAAATCATTTTATGAATTGTTTGCCAAAAAGAATCTACGCCAAAAAGAAACAATAAAAGTATAATTGGCATTGAATATCCTGATTTTCGATTTGTCTCCTCATCATTTTTATCTACTTATTTGTTATTATTCAAAATACTAATAAATTAATGCTTTGCTACCGGCATGACGGGCCCTGAATTATGATACAATTTAATAAAATGGATGAACTAAAGGAGCAATTTACTGATTCGGAACAGGAAATAACATTTAAAGAGTTTGTAGAAAATAAAGCAGCTTCAGATCCGCATTTCTTTGATTGGCTGTTTGATGAAAAACATAAAAAAGAATCGAATCTGACAGAGAAACAAAAACTGGAGTTTACCGATTTTCTCAATCAGTGTATTGAATAAAGGATTCGGAAATTATCAGAAACGGCTTCACCGAATATAATAAATGTCAACAAAACAGATATATCAATCTGAATGTATGTTTCTTACAGTTAAATAACATAGTTGATTTGCGGGCATAAAAAAAGGAATCAGTTCTCTGATTCCTTTTTTCCAAATTGGTCGGGATGACAGGATTTGAACCTGCGACCACACGCCCCCCAGACGCGTACTCTACCGAGCTGAGCTACATCCCGCTTCGTTTAACGGGTGCAAAAGTATGGAAATTTATTCAAAATCCAAAACTTTCACGATAAAAATCGATCGATTCGAGAATTTTATCTTTTGTCACTTCCTGATTAATGCGCACTTCGCCGATATTAGCCAGTAATGTAAAATTAATTTTACCGCCTTCATTCTTTTTATCATGTGTCATTAATTCGTATAAAGTCTCATATTCTTTACAATCGAAAACAAATGCCGGATAATAGGCCTTAATATAATAAACCACCTGACTGAGTTTTTCCATCGGAAAACCACATTGCTTATGCGAAAGATACAATTCACTGATCATACCGGCCGCCACAGCCTGTCCGTGTAATAATGGCATTCCCTGTTTGAAAGAGAGACTTTCGTAAGCATGACCTATGGTATGTCCGAAATTCAGCGCCTTGCGGATATTTAGCTCTTTCGGATCTTCTTCTACGATACGCTGTTTGATAGCAACCGATTGTGCAATCATACGATTGAAAAAATCGTAATTGATCGGAGCATCCAGATCGAACAGAAAAACGGAAGCATAAGCATCCATCGAACTGATCAAAGCATGCTTCATCATTTCTGCATAGCCAGAAAGCAGATTTTCACGATCGAGGGTTTTCAGGAATTCGCCCGAAATAAAGACACATGCCGGAGGATAAAATGAACCGATTTCATTTTTTAATCCGTTAAAGTTAATCCCGGTTTTGCCACCTACGGCTGCATCGACCGAAGCCATCAGCGTGGTAGGTATATTAATGGTCTGCATGCCGCGTTTGAATGTAGCCCCTGCAAAACCGCCCATATCGGTGATCATGCCGCCACCCAGATTAATCAGCAGTGAATTACGTGAAGCACCATGACTGGAAAGTTGCGCCCAGATATGCGAAAGTTGTTCTATATTTTTATGAGTGTCGTCCGGTTTTACCGTAATGATAAATGCCTCCTGAAAAGCGGGAATATCCTGAACCAGCGGATAGCATTTAAGTTGGGTATTCTCGTCGGTCAAAATAAATAAACGATCGTAATTCATGGTCTGCAGGAACTCCTGAATTTCGGTTTTGAGCGTTTGGCAAATAATTACTTTCTGTTCGTCCATCTTTCCTTCTCTTTAAATATAATTTGATAGAACAAAGGTAGGATTTGTAATCTGAACTGCAAAGTATTCTTATAAAAAGAGAACGAAAGCGCCATAAGCATTAGTACCGGATAAACAGAAAAAGGCTGTCCGTAGAAATTCGGACAGCCTTTTGATATTATATCACCGTGAATGGATTTATTCCAAACCGGCCGCTTTAATCACCTCGCCTACGGCAATGGTCAGACCATCTGTATTTTTGCCGCCTGCAGTGGCAAAATGAGGCTGACCGCCACCGCCACCCTGAATGTGTCGGGCGGCATCTTTCACCAGTTTTCCGGCATTTAATCCGTCGGCAACCAGATCATCACTCAGCATTACCATCAAAGTACATTTGGCTCCGTCGGCTATTCCGGCAACAAACACAAAACTGCCCGAAGTTTCGCCTTTCAACTGGAAAGCTACATCTTTCATGGCATCCGGCTGCGCTTTTCCCACATAGGTAAATAGTTTTATGCCATTGCGCTCGGTAGCTTTGGCAATAATATCCCGCTTCATCGAAACGGCTTTCTCGCGCATATATTCGTCTACCTGTTTTTTCAGATCTGCATTTTCTTCGATCGACTTTTTAATGGCCTGAGCCAGATTCGGCATATTATTCATCATACTGCGCAGTTCGCGGATCAAATCCTGCTGTGCGTATGCAAAATCTTCTGCACCCTGAGCTGTTACCGCTTCAATACGACGAACACCGGCTGCAATAGAGCTTTCGCCTACAACGCGCAATGATCCGATCATACCTGTTGCCGGGATATGTGTTCCACCGCAAAGTTCCACGGATGTACCATATTTAATAACACGCACTTCATCGCCATACTTTTCACCGAATAACGCCATGGCTCCCATTTCTTTTGCCTCGGCTATCGGGAGATTACGATGTTCTTCGATCGGATGATTGGCACGAATCTTTTCATTGACCAGACGTTCAACCTGACGCATCTCTTCGTCGGTTACTTTCTGGAAATGCGAGAAGTCGAAACGCAACATTTCCGGCGAAACAAACGAACCTTTCTGTTCAACATGTGTTCCCAGCACTTCGCGCAAAGCCTCATGCAACAGGTGAGTACCGGTATGGTTACATTCGCTCTGAATGCGTTTCTTTTCGTTGATGCGGGCTACGAATGTTTGCGTTACATCCTCGGGAAGACGGGCTATGAGATGTACCGGCAGATTGTTTTCGCGTTTTGTATCGATAATTTCCAGTTTTTCGGTATCACCGATCAGCCAGCCGCTGTCGCCAACCTGTCCACCCATTTCTGCATAGAAAGGCGTTTTGCTTAATACAATCTGGAAAAGCACTTTATTTTTCTGTTTGATCTGGCGATAACGCAGAATTTCGGCCTCGCACTCAAAGGTGTCATAACCTACAAATTCGCAATCACCCTCTTTGAGAATCATCCAGTCGCCGGTCTCAATAGCAGCCGCATTACGCGCGCGTTCTTTTTGCTTCTGCATTTCGGCATTAAATTCCTCAATATTGGCTTCCATACCTTTTTCGCGCAGAATCAATTCAGTCAGATCGAGCGGAAATCCGTAAGTATCATATAACGTGAAAGCATCCACTCCACTGATTACATGCTTGCCGGCAGCTTTTGTCTCTTCAATTTTCTTATCCAGCAGACGAATACCGGTTTCGAGGGTACGCAGGAAAGATTCTTCTTCTTCCTTAATCACCTTTTCAATCAGTTCGCGCTGCAGATTCAGTTCGGGATAGGCATCACCCATGGTCTCGGCCAAAACCGGGATCAGTTTATACATAAAAGCTTCGCGGCGGTTCAGGAATGTATATCCGTAACGAACGGCACGACGCAGAATACGACGAATCACATAACCGGCTTTGGCATTCGAAGGCAGCTGACCGTCGGTAATGGCAAAAGCAATAGTACGGATATGATCGGCAATTACACGCATGGCAATATCCTGCTCTTTATCTTTTCCGTAAGTAGTTCCTGCCATTTCTGCGATCACGCGGATAATCGGCTGAAACACATCGGTATCATAATTAGAGGTTTTACCCTGCAAAGCCATACATAAACGCTCAAAGCCCATACCGGTATCAATTACTTTATGTGGCAGTGCTTCGAGTGAACCGTCGGCTTTCCGGTTAAATTGCATAAATACAAGATTCCAGATTTCGATTACCTGCGGATGATCATGATTTACCAGATCGCGTCCCGGAACAGCAGCACGTTCTTCTGCAGTACGCAGGTCGATATGAATTTCCGAACAGGGACCGCAAGGACCGGTATCGCCCATTTCCCAGAAATTATCATGTTTATTTCCGTTGATGATCTGCTCCACCGGAAGGAATTTTTCCCAATATCCGGCAGCTTCATCATCACGGCTTAATCCTTCGGAAGGACTGCCTTCGAAAACCGAAGCATATAAACGCGACGGATCCAGTTTCAGTACTTCTACCAGATATTCCCAGGCCCAGTTAATGGCTTCTTTTTTGAAATAGTCGCCAAACGACCAGTTTCCTAACATCTCAAACATAGTATGATGATAGGTATCGTGACCTACTTCTTCGAGGTCATTATGTTTACCGCTTACGCGAAGACATTTCTGCGAGTCGGCAACACGCGGATATTTACGGGGAACATTTCCCAAAATGATATCCTTAAACTGATTCATCCCTGCATTGGTAAACATCAGGGTAGGATCGTCTTTAATCACCATCGGAGCCGAAGGAACGATCTGATGTTCTTTTGAGGCAAAGAAATCTTTAAATGATTCACGAATCTCTTTTGCTGTCAACATATTCTTTTCTATGATAGTTGTGAAGTTAATATTCTGAAAAACAATTTGCAAAAGTACATCAAATTAATTATTTTTGCATACACAACAAACAAAAAATATTCGATGAAACTCTTCAAAAGTCGTAAAACTTACTACTTATATAATCCAAACACGCTGAGTTATGAACGAGTATATCCTTCTACTAAGGATCGTTTTTTCGGAATCCTTAAACAATTGAGTATAGGTATTCTGGTTGGCGTAGGTTTATTCTTTCTATTTTCACGCATTTTCGATTCACCTTACGAAACGCTTTTAAAGAAAGAGAATAAACTGCTACAAACTCAGTATGAAGTTCTTTCACTGCGTTTAAATAATGCACTGGAAGTATTGGATGATATACAACAACGCGATGAAAATCTGTATCGTGCGATCTTTCAGACTGAATCTATTCCTGAATCCGTGCGTAAATCCGGTTTCGGCGGTGCAAACCGTTACGAACACCTGATGAGCTTGTCCAATGCGGATCTGGTTGTGGCAACCACCCAGAAAATGGATATGCTGAATAAACAGCTTTATGTTCAGTCTAACTCATTGGAAGAACTTTTCGATTTAGGTAAAAATCAGGAAGAACGAAGCAAATGTATTCCTGCTATTCAGCCTATTGCCAATAAAGATTTGAAACGTACTGCTTCGGGTTACGGTATGCGTATGGACCCGATTTATCGTACGCCGCGTTTCCATAATGGTATGGATTTCTCGGCAAAGGTTGGTACTGATATTTATGCAACCGGAAACGGAAAAGTTACTTTTGCAGGCTGGAGACAAGGTTATGGAGATCGGAAGAGCACACGTCTGAACTCCAGTCACATTCAGAAATCTCG
>CAMTPG010000042.1 GCA_947074335.1 uncultured Parabacteroides sp. | reverse complement strand
TTTTCGGTAATGTTTTTATTCCATTCGGCCACGACAATGCCGATAGTCATCTCAGCGCCGTCGGGAACACTGTTGAAGTCGTACTCTGATAAATTCTGATAAGCTGTTGCCATAAAATTTAGCTGTTAAAAGAAAAGGATGCCTGTTATGCATAGACATCCTTCTCCTATTTTAATCTGAGAAATTCTCTGCAATAAATTATTTATTCAATGTTGAAGCACGTGTGATGTATTTTTCAATATCAGCTGCTTCTGTCGAATTAAAATATTTATTTTTAATTGTATTGTATGCCTTAACCGCATTTGCGTATTGCTGCATGCTTTCGTAAGCAATACCGGCTTTTTTCAGGTATGTAGGACTCAATACATCGTTATCGGCCTGTTTGGCAGCTTTCTCGAAATAGCTGATGCCCTCTTTTGTATTACCTAAATTCACATAACAATCACCGATTAAGCCGGTTACTGCCGGACCAATCATATTATCTTTTGCATTGAACGATTTCAATGTTTTTAATGCTTTTTCGTAATCACCCAGTTTGAAGTAGCTGATACCTGCATAGGCTTTTGCCAGATTTCCGGCTGATGTGCTTCCGTACTGATCAATAATTGTTTCGAAACCTTCGTAATCCAATCCGTTACCGTTCAGTGCCAGATTAAAAGAATCTCTTGCAAAATATTGTTCACCTTTGAAAATAGCGGCTGCAGCTTTTTTCTCTTTCGGAGCCAAATAACCAAATTTGATACCCAAAACAGCGCCAACAACAATCGCTACGGCAACAATAGCATAGATAATTTTTTTCGAGTTGTTTTCGATAAACCGTTCAGATCTGGAAACGATTTCTTCTACCTCAAAATCCTGTTTAGTGTCTTTTCCCTTAGTAGCCATAATGTTTTTTATCGTTGTTATTATTTATTTCTATTTTACGTCGTTAGACAATTCAAAGCGCAAAAGTAGTTTTTTTTAGTCATATAATCTATACTTCGAACTATATTTTTTAATTTTGTGGCACTAATCATGCGCAGATGATACTTAAAAAGCTTTCTATTCTAAATTATAAGAACATTCTTCAGGCTGAAGTTTCCTTTTCACCGGCAATCAATTGCTTTTTCGGCAATAACGGGATGGGAAAAACCAACCTGCTGGATGCGATCTATTATCTTTCGTTTTGCAAAAGTCATATCCACCTGCCCGACCAGCAGCTCATCAATCATACACAGGATTTGTGTGTGCTGCAGGGTATTTACGAATATGAGGGACGCGAAGAGGATATTTATTGCGGAATACGCCGCCGCCAGCGTAAGCAGTTCAAACGCAATAAGAAGGAATATGATAAGCTGTCGGAGCATATCGGACTCCTGCCGCTGGTGCTGGTTTCGCCCGACGATTCGGAGCTGATTCAGGGCGGCAGCGAAGAGCGTCGTCGCTTTCTGGATGTCATTATCTCGCAACAAGACAAAAACTATCTGCATGCACTGATTCAGTACAACAAAGCGCTGCAGCAGCGCAACACCCTGCTGAAGGAGCAATGCAGCGACAATTCACTTTTCGAAGTGCTCGAAATGCAGCTGGCGCTGTACGGACAGACGGTGTATGAAAAGCGCAAAGCGCTGATCGAAGCCTTCACTCCGGTTTTCAACACCTATTATCAGACAATCTGTCGTTCGGGCGAAGCGGTGAGTCTGCGGTATGTATCGAAACTGGACGATTATCAGCTGGAAACGCGACTGGCCGAAAACCGGGAACGCGATAAAATTCTGGGCTACACCTCGTCGGGCATCCACAAAGACGAACTCGAAATGCTGCTCGATAATTGCCTGATTCGTCGTGTCGGATCGCAGGGACAAAATAAAACCTACCTCATCGCGCTCAAACTGGCGCAGTATGTGTTTCTGAAAGAGAAAGGTAACACCTGCCCTGTTTTGTTGCTGGATGATATTTTCGACAAACTTGATGCCGAGCGTGTGGAAGAGATTGTGCGACTGGTAAGCGGCGATCATTTCGGACAGATATTCATTACCGATACCAACCGCAAATACCTCGATGCCATTCTCGAACATATCAATCATGATTATGCACTGTTTCGCGTAGAACAGGGCGAAGTACAAACCCTTTACCGCAAAACCGAATGAGACGCAAAAATTCGCAGAATATTGGTGAACTGATTCGTGATTTCTTCGAAGACAACACTGATATGTACGAGCGCATCCTGCAAATCCGGATTCAGCGCGCCTGGCTCGAAACACTTGGCCCCACAATCCGCGATTATACACAGCAGGTATACGTAAAGAATCATATATTATATGTATCGATCACATCGGCTGTTTTGCGCAACGAGCTGCTGATGTGTAAAGAGCGGCTGATAAAAAGTCTGAACGAATATGCCGGAGCACAGGTGATACGCGATATTAAATTCAGATAATACAAAAAACCACAACCTGTACAATTACTTCACTCCGATCATCTCTTTTTCGGTAATCACGGCATCCATGCCGATATCAAACGATTCGACCGGAACTTCGGGTATGAGCTGGAAATCAAAACAGATACCAAACTTCAACGCCGTAAGCTGATGCAGCAGCCGGTCGTAAAAACCGCGCCCGCGCCCCAGCCGGTTTCCATTTCTGTCGAAAGCCACACCGGGCACCAACATCAAATCGATGGCAGAGCCGGCAAACGGCGCCGACTGATCGGCAGGTTCCAGAATGCCAAAAGCGCCTTTTCGCAGTTGTGATTTGCCGCGATACTGAACCAGCTCGAGATCATCGCCGATGACAACCGGCAGCCAGAGCTCCTTCTTTTTATACCATTTTTCAAGGAATGAAGCCGTTTGCACCTCATCGGGCAACGCATTATAAAGTGCTACCTGGCGGGCATGACGGAAAGCATCGGTTTGTGCAACCCGATGCATAACCTCTTCCGACCAGTCACACAATTGCTTCGCGGGATATGATTTCTTTAACGAAACCATATCGGCCCGAACCATTTGTTTGAATTCCCGAGATGCGGTCATTGTCTGATTTCTCCTCTTTCTTTTCGAGTACAGGTACCGATTTTCCTTCGCGCAGCACTTTCACGGCCTCTTGCAGTGTTACATCATCATTCTGGAAGATGGGATAAAATCCGTCATCATCGAAGAAGTTGCGTACAATATAAGCCTCAATCTGTTTCAGGATAAGAGGTCCGGATATACGAATCAGTGTTTCGCGCCGTTTGATGCCTTTCGATTCGGCAAAGCTCACAAAATCGCTGAGCAGCGGCTGCTGTTGCAGGTAATTATACAGCTCCTGATAAGTTTTGAACGAAGCCAGCTTGTTGAAATTCTTATCCGAATAATCGAGTGCGAACAAATTCAGCACGCCCGAATTTACCACATTGGTAAAATAAGAGGTTACGCCGCTTGTATCGCGCGGAATAAAGAGATCGGGCATGATGCCTCCGCCGCCATAGACCGTACGACCGATTGAGGTTTCGAATTTATCCTGATCGTCAAGCTTGATGCTGTCGGCCGTATCAAATTCGCCATGCATGAAGCGGTTATAAATATCCTGTTCGTAATCATTATCATTACCCATTTCGTATTTTTTCTGGATCGAACGACCCGAAGGTGTATAATAGCGGGCAATTGTCAGGCGGATTTCAGAACCGTCGCTCAGGTGAATCGGCGACTGCACCAATCCTTTACCAAACGTACGACGTCCGATAATCAAACCGCGGTCGTTATCCTGAATGGCGCCTGCGAAGATTTCGCTCGCCGAAGCCGAAAACTCATCAGTCAGCACCACAATCGGTGCATCCTGGAAATTGCCGGTGCCGTTGGTAAAGGCTTCGTTTCGCGGAAATGCCTTTCCTTCGGTATAGACCACCAGATTGCCGGCCGGCATAAATTCGTTTACCATATTAATAGCCGCATCCATGTATCCGCCCGTATTTCCGCGCAGATCCACCACAAACGAGTTGCATCCCTCCTGTTTCAGTTTAGCCAGCGCCGTAAGGAATTCATTATAGGTAGTACGACCAAATTTACTGATTTTAATATAACCTATGCCATCTTCAATTTTGTAAGAAACATCCACCGAACTCACCGGCACATCGCCGCGTGTAACATCAAAAACCAGAAGTTCAGGCTCGTTTTTACGCTCCACACCCAGTCGCACGGTACTGTTCCGCTCGCCGCGCAGCGTTTTCATCACCAGTTCCTGGCTGCTTTTATTGCCCGCATACGTAGAATCGTTAATTGTAATGATGCGGTCGAACGCCTGCAGCCCCGCTTTTTCGGCCGGACCGCCCGGAATTACACTGATCACCAGAATCGTATCAGTCTGCATATTAAAAGATACACCGATGCCGCTGAATGAGCCTTCCAGATCTTCGTTAGCCTTCTGCACATCTTTAGCCGGAATATAGATCGAATGCGGATCCAGTTCGCTGAACACTTTCGGTATTACATCCTCGATCAGTGTATTTACATTCACCGTATCCACATATTGATTGTCGATAATATCTAATATGGTGTTGATTTTATTTCCGTGCGTTACGGGAAAGCCGGTACGGCGCCCTTCGGCTACACGAACGAAGTGGTTTCCAATTAAAATACCGATACCGATACAGACAGCTATGATAACAGGTAACCAGATAGCCAACCTTCTGTTTTTTTCCATAAAATGTATCTTTATTCGTTTAAATCAATAAAACATAATTCAACTCCTGCTCTTCGAAGCAGATCACATCCGTCTTCCACCCGGTATTGTTCGGAATAAACCACGCGTATAATGCCCGACTGAATAATCAGTTTGGCACATTCTATGCAGGGAGCCGATGTAATATAAATGGTTGCCCCTTTGCTGCTGTTTGACGAAGCGGCTACTTTGGTTATGGCATTCGCCTCTGCATGTAGAACATAGGGTTTTGTAACATTGTTGTGATCTTCGCAAATATTTTCGAATCCGGCCGGCGTTCCGTTGTATCCGTCGGAGATAATCATTTTATCTTTCACAAGCAAAGCCCCCACTTTACGCCGCGAACAATAGGAATTTTCGGCCCATATGGCAGCCATTCGCAGGTAACGTTTGTCCAGTTCCAACTGCTTTTCTTTTTTATCTGACATGCTGATCAGCTCTATTTTTTCAGGTAATTAATTACGTAGCCCACAAATGTACGATTATAAATAAGAAAAGCACAAATCAGGACCATCTTTTTTCTCAGTATCCATTTGCGAAACAACCTGCTGCTTCTGTCGGACCAAACACGGACTACTCCGGATTACGCTGCATTATCCCGCCGTTTCTCCGGAGCTTTTCCAGGCTAAAAGTCAATCTTTCAATCCTGTTTTTTAATCCCGTTACGTGTTAATAGTGCATCGATCGAAGGCTTGTTGCCGCGAAAACGCTGATACAACACATCCGGATCTTCGGTTCCGCCTTTTTCCAGAATATCCTGGCGGAAAGCCGCCGCCGTATCCCGGTTGAAAATGCCGTCGGCCCTGAATTTGGCAAACGCATCGGCATCCAGCACCTCGGCCCATTTATAGCCGTAATAGCCGGCCGCATAGCCGCCCGAAAATATATGTCCGAAACTGGTACTCATCAGCGCATCATCCACTTCGGGAATAATCACGGTCTGTTGCCAGGCCGCTTTTTCGAACCGGTTGATATCCGCTTCGTAAGAGGTACCCAGCGTGTGCCAGGCCATATCCAGAAAACCAAAACTCAGCTGGCGGCAACAGGCCCATCCGGTATTGAAATTGGCGGCATCAACCAGTCGCTGCACCAGTTCGGCCGGAATCTTTTCGTGTGTCTGATAATGCCGGGCAAACCGGTCCAGAAAATCCTTCTCGGTCAGGAAATTCTCCATAATCTGCGAAGGCAGCTCCACAAAATCGCGGTATACATTGGTTCCGGTGAGCGAGGCATACGTACCTTTGGCAAACATGCCGTGCAGCGCATGACCGAATTCGTGCAGGAATGTATTCACCTCATCGAAGGTAAGCAGTGAAGGCGTAGCTCCGACAGGACGTGAGAAATTCATCACAATAATGATATGCGGACGATGCTCTTTGCCGGCTGCATCAATATATTCGGGCGAGAGATCGCTCATCCAGGCACCCGACTGTTTGCCGTCGCGCGGGAAAAAATCGGTATATAAAACAGCCAGCATGGAGCCGTCGGCATCAAACACCTCGAAAGCCTCTACTTCGGGATGATAAACCGCGATGTCGTTATTCTTTTTAAAGGTAATACCATACAATTCGGTAGCCAGACCGAAAATACCCTCCTTCACGCGCTCCAGTTCAAAATAGGGGCGCATCAGTTCGTCACTCACTCCGAAACGAATATCCTTCAGTTTTTCGGAATAGTAATTCCAGTCCCACGGCATTACCTGCACCGGCTCATTCGCCAATGTGCCGGCAAACTCCTGAATGGCCTGATATTCCTTTTCGGCCACCGGTTTATAGGCTTTCAGCAGATCATTCAATAACTCATACACCCGCTGCGGTGTTTTGGCCATCGTATGTTTCAGTTTATAATCGGCGTACGTATCAAAACCCATCAGCCGGGCTGTTTCGAGCCGGCTGTTCACAATACGGCGAACAATCTCCTTATTATCATATTCATCATTCTTATTACCGATGCTCATAAAAGCCATATAGAGCTGTTTGCGCAGTTCGCGGTGATCCGAATAGCGCATAAACGGAATATAGCTTGGTGCCGACAGATTAAACAGCCAGCCGCTTTTTCCCTTTTCGCGGGCACGCAGGGCAGCCGCTTCGCGAATACTGTCGGGCAAACCCGCCAGCTCCTCTTCGGTGGTAAGCAGCAGTTCGAACCGGTTTTTATCTTTCAGTGCATTTTGTTCGAAAGAGAGCGTGAGCAGGCTGAGCGTGGTACTCAGTTCACGATACCGTGCCTTATCGGCCTCGTTCAGATTGGCACCCTGTTTGCAAAAAGCCTCATAGGTTTCTTCCAGCAGCCGGGCATCTTCGGTGTTCAGTGCCAGTTGCTCTTTGCCGTCGTAAACCGATTTCACCCGCCCGAACAGTTTTTCGTTAAGATAGATATTATTCGAACTCTCCGAAAGTTTGGGCGAAACCCGTTGCGAGATCTCCATCAGCTCATCGTCGGCTTCGGCGTTCAGCAAATTAAAGAATACCGAGCTTACGCGGCTCAGCAATTCGCCGCATCGTTCAAGCGTCACCAGCGTATTGGCAAATGTAGCCTCCTCTTCATTTCCGGCTATTTGTGCCACCTCTTTTTCGAGCCGGTTTATGCCCTCATCAAAAGCCGGTTCAAAATCGGATGTTTGGATCCGGTCAAACGGAATCGTCCCGAAAGGCGTATTTATCGGAGTAAAAAACGGATTAATTCGTTCTGTCGTCATAACTATATTCATATTTTACGAAACAACAAAGTTATAAAATACTTTGTTTCCATTCGCATTTTTTATTCTTTAACATCTTTTGCCTATGCTTTAAAACAGAGTTGTAGAATAGATGCGGCATAACCGGTTATAAATTAAACTATTTTTACGTTTATAGCTCACATTCTATAAATAAATAGACAGTCATATTTGTTTTTTTATTTTTAAAGTCCTACTTTTGGTCAACATATACTTAATATCTATTTATTCATTTATTTAAACCCAAAATCCCAAATGAGTTATCTTAAATTCGATAAAACAGTTATGATAAACCTGGAGGAATCGCTCACCCGCGAGGTATTGCGAACCAACCGTACAGGTGCTTATCATTGTACAACTGTTGTGGATTGCAATACACGAAAATATCACGGTTTGCTGGTCACACCCAATTCCGGCCAAAGTGATAATAATTCGGTATTACTCTCTTCGCTGGATGAAACCGTAATTCAGCACGGTGCCGAATTTAATCTCGGATTACATAAATATCAGGGCAATAATTTTAGTCCGAAAGGGCATAAATACATCCGCGAATATTCATGTGAAACTGTTCCGAGAACCGTTTACCGTGTAGGAGGCGTTGTTTTTTCGAAAGAGAAAGTTTTCTCACTCTACGAAAACCGGATCATGATTAAATATACGCTCGAAGATGCCCATTCGGCCACAACACTGCGTTTCCGCCCTTTTCTGGCTTTTCGCAGTGTCAATGAACTGACACAGGCAAACGATCGTATCAACCAGTCGTTCACCGAAATAGAAAACGGCATCAGCATGTGTTTATATCCCGGCTATCCGGAGCTGTTCATGCAGTTTAACAAACCGGTGAAGTTTGTTTACGAACCGCAATGGTATTACGGCATCGAATATCCGAAAGAGCAGGAACGCGGCTTTCCTTATCAGGAAGACCTGTTTGTGCCCGGCTATTTCGAAGTACCGATTTCGACAGGCGAATCCATCATCTTCAGCGGCGCCGATGTGCCTGTTGTTACCTCCGGACTGAAAGAGCTGTACGAAGAGGAAGTTAAAGCACGTACTCCGCGAACCAGTTTCTTCAACTGTCTGAAAAATTCGGCCCAGCAGTTTTATTTCCGTCCGCAAAAAGAGGATGCTTACCTGCTTGCCGGTTATCCGTGGTTTAAAACGCGGGCACGCGATTTGTTTGTGGCACTTCCGGGCTGTACGCTCTCGATTGCCGA
Organism: uncultured Parabacteroides sp.; assembly: GCA_947074335.1. GTDB lineage: Bacteria > Bacteroidota > Bacteroidia > Bacteroidales > Tannerellaceae > Parabacteroides. Next base: position 3,940 of record CAMTPG010000042.1, on the reverse strand, counting down.
TCCTGTTCGTTTCAACAAAATCTTCCAGACGGCCATTCCCGCTTACCGCAATTTTATGGAAAAAGGAGTGCCCGACAAGGTCATTCACGAAATAGACTGTCCCGATGTGCCGCTCTGGGCCATCTGGGCCATTCAGCAATATGCTCTTTCCGAAGGGATTGATAAAGCCCGCGAGCTGTATGGCGGATTCCTGACCGAGCTGCTCGAATACATTTCCGGCCAGAAACATCCGGACATGAAGGTGCTCGAAAACGGATTGCTTTTTGCCAACGGACGCGACAAAGCCATTACCTGGATGAACTCTACCGTAAATGGCAAGCCGGTGGTAAATCGCAGCGGTTACATTGTTGAGTTCAACGCCCTGTGGTACAATGCCCTTTGCTTCTACAATGAGATGTATCACGACGCTCCCGTAGCCAAGTATGCCGAACTGATCGAGAAGATCAATGTTTCGTTCCCCGAAACATTTGTAAACGGATATAATTATCTGTTCGACTCGGTGAGCGGCAACCGCGTAGACTGGAGTGTACGTCCGAATATGATTTTTGCCGTTGCGCTGCCCTACTCTCCGCTTACACGTATGCAAAAACGGGCGGTAGTAGATATCGTTACCAAAGAGCTGCTCACCCCGAAAGGGCTGCGCTCACTCAGTCCGAAAAGCGAAGGCTACAAACCCTATTATGTTGGTCCGCAATACGAGCGCGACCTGGCTTACCATCAGGGAACGGCATGGCCCTGGCTGTTAGGCGTATACCTCGAAGCCTATCTGCGCGTATTCGGTCGCGGCGGCGTGCCCTTTGCCGAGCGTATGATGATCAGTATGGAAGAAGAGATGACATTACATTGCATCGGGACCATTCCCGAACTGTTCGATGGCAATCCGCCCTTTACCGGTCGCGGCGCCATTTCGTTTGCAATGAATGTGGCGGCCATTTTGCGCGTGGTCGATTTATTGAAAAAGTATAATGCCGATTAAACAGCGAATACGATGAAAGCATTAATGTTTGGATGGGAATTTCCTCCGCATATTTTAGGAGGGCTGGGAACTGCGAGTTATGGTTTAACGCGCGGTATGGCGATGCAACCCGATATGGACATCACCTTTTGTATCCCGAAGCCCTGGGGCGATGAAGATCAGAGTTTTCTGAAGATTGTCGGCATGTGTAACGTACCGATTGTATGGCGCGATGTTCAGATGGATTATGTACGCGAACGCGTAGGCAAATACATGGACCCGCAGCTGTATTATAATTTTCGCGATCATATTTACGACGATTTCACCTACCGCCATGTAAACGATCTGGGCTGCATTGAATTTTCCGGACGCTATCCGGAGAATCTGCTCGAAGAGATCAACAACTATTCAATTGTGGCCGGCGTGGTGGCACGGACTGAATATTTTGATATTATACATGCACACGACTGGCTGACCTATCCGGCCGGCATCCATGCCAAAAATGTAACCGGTAAACCGCTGGTTATTCATGTGCATGCCACCGATTACGACCGCAGCCGCGGCAATGTAAATCCCGATGTGTACGCCATCGAGAAAAACGGTATGGACAATGCCGATCATATCATCACGGTAAGTAACCTGACCCGCCAGACGGTAATCGAAAAATACCATCAGGATCCCGCCAAAGTAACCACGGTACACAATGCGGTAGAGCCGCTTAGTCCGGAAATTCTGGCTATCCCCGACCGGCGCGGCGTACAAGATAAAATCATCACTTTTCTGGGACGCATCACCATGCAGAAAGGGCCCGAATATTTTGTGGAAGCAGCAGCCAAAGTGCTGGCCAAAGCACCTTATGCCCGTTTTGTCATGGCCGGAAGCGGCGATATGATGGATCAGATGATTCGTCTGGCTGCTGCACGCAACATCTCCGACCGGTTTCATTTTACCGGTTTCATGAAGGGCAAGCAGGTTTACGAAGTCTTAAAATCGAGCGATGTCTATGTTATGCCCTCTGTTTCGGAACCTTTTGGCATCTCGCCACTCGAAGCGATGCAATGCGGCGTGCCCAGTATCATCTCGAAACAGTCGGGCTGTGCCGAGATTCTGGATTATGCCGTCAAAGTTGACTATTGGGATATTGAAGCGCTGGCCGATGCGATGTATTCGATCATCACCTATCCGGCCATGCATAAATTCCTGAAAGAAGAGGGTAAAAAAGAGGTAGACAACATCAAATGGGAATATGCCGGACAGAAAGTGCGTCAGATTTACGACAAGGTGTTAAGCATTTAAAAAGAAAAAAATTAAATCACAGAATATATGAAAACAATCTGTTTCTATTTTCAAATACATCAGCCGTTTCGTCTGAAACGCTATCGTTTTTTCGACATCGGCAACGATCACTACTATTATGATGATTTCCAGAACGAAGAGATTATCCACCGCATTGCCGAGAAATGTTATCTGCCGGCAAACCGCGCCATTCTGGAGATGATCAAAAACAGTGACGGCAAATTCAAAGTAGCTTTCTCCATTTCGGGCATGGCTCTTGAACAGATGGAAATCTATACACCCGAAGTAATAGACAGCTTTAAAGAGCTGGCCGCCACGGGCAATGTAGAATTTCTGGCCGAAACCTATTCGCACTCGCTCGCTTCGCTGGCAAACCCCGAAGAGTTCAAGCACCAGGTTAAAAAACAGGAAGAAAAAATCATGAGCCTGTTCGGACAGAAACCCTCCGTATTCCGCAATACCGAGTTGATTTACTCGGACGATATTTCGCAAATGGTGTACGAAATGGGCTATAAAGGCATGCTTACCGAAGGAGCAAAACATGTGCTGGGCTGGAAAAGTCCCAACTACGTTTATGCCTCTTGCGTAGAGCCGAAATTAAAGCTGTTGCTTAAAAACGATCGCTTCTCCGAAGATTTGTCGGATCGTTTCGGCAACTACAACTGGAACGAATATCCGCTTACCGCCGATAAATACATGTCGTGGATTGCCAATACAGCCGAGTCTGAACAGATTATCAACCTGTTTATGAATTACGAAGTGTTAGGCTCACTGCATCCCGCCGCCACAGGCATTTTTGATTTCTTCAAGGCTTTGCCCCGCTTTGCCGCCGAGAAAGGCATTAGCTTCTCCACGCCGTCTGAAGTATTTGCGATGATGAAAGCGGTAGACTGCATTACGGTGCCTTACCCGATTTCGTGGGTCGACGAAGAGCGCGATTGCAGCTCCTGGCTCGGTAATATCCTGCAGCAGGAAGCATTTCATAAATTATACAGCATCAGCGAGCGCGTCCGTTTGTCGCAAACACGCCGCATCCGTCAGGATTGGTATTATCTGCAGAGCAGCGATCACTTCTATTACATGAGTACCAAACACATCGGAGCCGGATTCAGTCCGTACGATAATCCGTACGATGCATTCAATAATTATATGAATGTGCTGTCTGACTTCATGGTGCGCGTAAATGCCGAATTCCCCGAAACGATCGAAAACGAGGAGCTGAATTCGCTGCTAACCACCATCAAAAACCAGGGCAAGGAGATCGAAGATTTGCAAAAGGAACTGGAAAAGACAAAAAAGAAAACAACTAAAAAATCGGTAACTGCCAAGTAGCTGTCGCATTTAAAATACAGAGAAACCGGCTCATTTTAGAATGGGCCGGTTTTTTTATGCGGCTGTTTTCTGATTGCGTAAAATCCGTAACGTAAAGAACGTAGTAATCATTTGAAAATACTTCAAAACCGAGTCGAACTTCAGGATGAGATGCAGAATATTGAACGATGCGTATGGAGGAATCAAGCATCTCGATTATAGACTTAAAACAAACCATTCTTTATTGTTCATGCTAACCTAAATAGACGATTTGCCTTTCGATAATTGTCAAAAGGCCTTAGGATAATTATCAAAAGGTCTTACGACAATTGTCAAAAGGCCTTAGGATAATTATCAAAAGGTCTTAGGACAATTGTC
>CAMTPG010000041.1 GCA_947074335.1 uncultured Parabacteroides sp. | reverse complement strand
CCTTCTCCCTCAATAATGTATTTATAAGTTGTCAGTTCTTCGAGTGCCATCGGGCCGCGTGCATGCAGTTTCTGTGTGCTGATGCCGATTTCGGCGCCCAGACCGAACTGTGCTCCGTCGGTAAAGGCGGTCGAAACATTCGAATAGACGCAGGCCGCATCCACAACCTGTTCGAAGATGTGAATATCTTCGGGCGATTCGCTGATGATACATTCACTGTGTTTGGAGCTGTATTTCTCAATATGTCGCAGCGCATCTTCCATGGAGTTGACGGTTTTGATGCTCATTTTATAATCCAGAAACTCGATGCCGTAACTTTCGTCGGAAGCCTTTTGCAGTAAATCGGGCGGATAATGATCTTTTAAAGCTTCGTAAGCCCGGTGATCGGCATAGATTATTACGTTCTGATCGGCCAGATCCTGACAGATATAACCCAGATCAGACAGACGATCCTGATGAATCAACAAACAATCCAACGCATTACAAACACTCACGCGGCGTGTTTTTGCATTGGTTACAATAGCCCGTCCCTTTTCTTTGTCGCCGGTTTTATCGAAGTAGGCGTGACAAATGCCAGCGCCTGTTTCTATAACCGGAACGCGTGCATGTTCGCGTACATATTGTATAAGTGAGCTGCTGCCGCGCGGAATAATCAAATCTACTTTACCCACGGCATTAAGCAGCTGTGTGGTCGATTCGCGATCGGGCGGAAGCAGCGTGCAGATCGCCGGATCCAGCTGATTCTCCATTAACACTTCGCGGATGATTTTTACCAGTACACGGTTCGAATCGGCTGCATCCGATCCGCCTTTCAGCAGACAGGCATTGCCGCTTTTGAAGCAAAGTGCAAACACATCGCTTGTTACATTGGGACGTGCCTCGTAAATCACGCCGATTACACCAAACGGAACCGAGATCTTATGAATCCGGATGCCGTTAGGGCGAACAATCTTATTCAGAGTCTTACCCAGCGGCGACGGCAATCCGGTTACCGTAATGATATCCGAGGCCATGGCTTCGAGCCGGCCGGCCGTAAGTTTAAGCCGGTCGTACTTCGGATCGGCCGGATCCATACGCATCAAATCCTCCTCGTTTGCTGCCAGAATCTGCGGTACCTGGTCCATAATGGCCTGCGCCACATCGTGTAATACCTTATTTATTAAATCATCGCCGATTGCCCATAACTCATGCGAGGCACTGATCACGGCTTCCAGTTGCTCATTAATGCTCATAACTCTGAATCTGTTTCGGTTTGATGCTGTCTTTTCCCAATACCAGGAACAAACCGGTTACAATACAAATACCCAGATCAATAAACTGTGTGCCTGCCAGCGGATGTCCGAATAGCATAAATCCGTTGATAAATCCGTACACCAGGAAACAGCCCAGACTGATCCAGCAATAAATATAAATGCTCACAAAACGTCTGACAGTCAGGATGAGTCCCGACGATACCAGCATCACGCAGATGATAATCAGAAAGATACCCGCCGTCTTCAAGGTTCCTGCCGAAGCCGTTATCGGATCCGTCAGTGCCAGTTTATCACCATCAATTAACAGGTCGATACCCCATTTCCCGCGGATCAGACCTACTATAATCATAAGAAACGATGCAAAAGCCAACCAATACTTTTTCATAACTATACAGTTTATTGTTTAATCCAAATATAAGTAATCATAATGAATAATCGGTTTCAGATCGCGTTCGCCCAGCAATTGCGCAGCCTCTACATGATTATAACTCACACAGCCCACGCCGATCTGCCTGCCCGCAGCATCTATAATTTTCACGATGTCATCCTTCTCGAACTCGCCCTCAATGTGCGAAACACCAACCAGCAACAGGCTTGTAGCCCGCGGACTGAGCAATGCAACTGCGGCTCCCTCGTTGATATGAATCTCGCCTTTGGCAAATCCTTCCGAATGGGCAATCCACTTTTTCACACTGCTTACCGGTTTTGCCGCCGGAATAAAGCGGGTACAAACCGTATCGGGATGATCCAGCAGGTCGATCAGAATATTCTCTTTCCGGCCATTGGCAATAATCACTGCGATGCCTTCGTCGGCCACCTTCTGTGCAATGCTGCATTTGGTCAGCATGCCGCCACGCCCGAAAGCTGATTTGCCGGTTTGCACATATCCCGAAAGATCGGTTTTACCGCCGGCAATTTCACGAATCACCTCCGCCGAAGGATCATGAGGATCGCCATTATAAATACCGTCGATGTTACTTAGAATAATCAGTGCATCCATGCCCATCATGGCAGCGATGAGGCCCGAAAGCTCGTCGTTATCGGTAAACATCAATTCTGTAACCGATATCGTGTCGTTTTCGTTCACAATCGGGATTACTTTATTTTCGAGCATCACCTCCATGCAGTGTTTCTGGTTGAGGTAATGTGTGCGGCTGCCGAAATTTTCTTTCGTGGTAAGCACCTGTCCGCAAGTCATTTTATGTTCGCGAAACAGCTCGAAGTAACGATTAATCAGCTTTGCCTGACCCACAGCCGAGTAAAGCTGCCGCGCCGAAACGGGATCGAGCTTGCGGGATACTTTCACCTCGCTTCTGCCCGAAGCCACCGCTCCCGATGATATCAGTACAATTTCAATGCCCCGGCGGTGCAGCACGGCCAACTGGTCTGTCAGTGCCGACATTCGCGTAATGTCGAGCGTACCATCTTTGCGCGTCAGCACATTGCTGCCGATTTTTACGGCGATCTTTTTAAACGATTGTTGCATAATCTATCCGGCTTACAGAACAGTCTTTATTTTTATTTAGTATCCTTGTCGCGAATCTCCACCCGGCGTATCTTTCCGCTGATGGTTTTAGGCAGTTCGGTTACAAACTCAATGATACGCGGATATTTATAAGGTGCAGTAACCCGTTTTACGTGATCCTGCAGCTCTTTTATCAAAGCCTCACCCGCCTGATCACGGTGTTCGGCTCCCAGCACGATGGTCGCTTTAACCACCTGGCCGCGAATCTCGTCGGGCACGCCCGTAATGGCACATTCCACTACCGCCGGATGAGTCATCAATGCACTCTCCACCTCGAACGGTCCGATGCGATAGCCCGAACTCTTTATCACATCGTCGGCACGGCCCACAAACCAAAGGTAACCGTCTTCGTCGCGCCAGGCCACATCGCCGGTGTAATAAATATGATCATTCCACGCCTCGCGTGTACGCTCGGGTTCGCGGTAATACTCTTTGAATAATCCCAGCGGTTTGCCCTTATCGGTGCGGATAATGATTTGTCCCTGTTCGCCATCTTCGGCCTTCGATCCGTCGGGACGGATCAGATCCACTTCATACTGCGGATTGGGTACGCCCATCGAGCCGGGTTTCGGCTCCATCCACGGGAATGTAGCCACTGTGAGTGTGGTTTCTGTTTGTCCGAAACCCTCCATCAGCTTAATGCCGGTCAGTTTATAAAAGGTATCAAACACGGCCGGATTCAGTGCTTCGCCCGCGATGGTACAATATTTTAAGGAAGAGAGATCGTATTTCGTCAGGTCTTCGCGAATCAGAAAGCGGAAGATGGTAGGCGGCGCACAAAGCGATGTAATGCGGTAATCCTGAATCATCTGCAGCATATCGGCCGGTGTAAACTTCTCGTGATCATATACAAACACATTGGCACCGGCTATCCACTGGCCGTAAAGTTTGCCCCATACGGCCTTACCCCAGCCTGTATCGGCAATGGTAAGATGCAGACTCTCTTCGTTGAGGTTATGCCAGTAACTGCCTGTTACAATATGTCCGAGCGGATAGGTAAAATCGTGTGCCACCATTTTCGGATTGCCTGTGGTGCCCGAAGTAAAATACATCAGCGAGATATCGTCGTTGCTGTTCGGCTTCTCCGGTTTTACAAAGGGAGGCGCAGCAGCCAGTCCGGCATGAAAATCTTCGAACCCGTCGGGGATATACGGCCCTGCCGATACCAGTTTCTTAACGGTGGGCGATTCGGGCATAGCATCGAGAATGTGCTGCGTGATCAGTGATTCGCCTGCACAGACAATCATTTTTATATCGGCCGCATTGTTGCGGAATACGATATCCTTTTTGGTTAACAGATGCGTAGCGGGTATCACCACAGCACCCAGTTTGTGCAACGCCAGAATCGCGAACCAGAATTCGTACCGGCGCTTGAGTATCAGCATGACCATATCGCCGTGGCCGATGCCGAGCGACTGGAAATAGGCGGCTGTCTGGTCCGAATAGGTTTTTAATTCGCCAAAGGTGAAGTCGCGGTGTTCGCCCTGATCGTTTGTCCAGCATAAGGCTTTTTTATCCGGCCGGATACGCGCCCACTCATCAACAACATCGTATCCGAAGTTAAAATTATCGGGTATATTGATTTTGAAATTTGCAATAAAATCTTCCTGCGACACAAAGGTCGTCTGATCCATGAATTTTTCTAACATAAAATGATTGTATTGGTATGGATGATTATCTTTTTTAATTGCCGCCAATCACAAAGCAGCATTTGTTTAATCCGGGTATAACTGGTTTTACAGAATAACGGCCAGAAACCGCACCTCTTTCTTATCGAGGGCCTTCATGCCATGAGGCAATTCGGCATTGAAATAGATGCTGTCGCCCTCTTCCAGTATAATCTCTTTCTGATTGATTTGTAAAAGCATTCGCCCTTCGAGCACCAGATTATATTCCTGTCCTTCGTGAGTGTTCAGGTAAACAGGGGTTTCATCGGGTACGGGATGAACCGTGACTTTAAAGGGGTCGGCTTTGCGACCGGCGAATCCGGCAGCAAGCGATTGATATTTATAGCATTTGGTACGCTCTACAGCCACGCCTTTGCCCTTGCGGGTAATAAAGTAAGAGCTCATCTTGGGCTCATCGCCAAACATCAGTGTGGTGAGTTCGATGCCGTATGCCTGTGAGATAATATGTAAAAGACTTACCGAGATGTCGATTGTGCCGCTCTCGATAGCCAGGTATTGTGCGGGAGTCAGATTACAAACGCCTGCCATTTCATCCACAGAGATTTCGAGTGCGTCGCGAAGTCCCTTCAAACGCTCGGCAATTTGTTGGATTTGTTCATTCATATGCGTATAACAATTAAAGTTGTGAACCTCAAAGATAAAAATAAATACCAATAAGCAATAACAGAAAGAAAGTCTTTTTCGGTATCTTCTGATAGAATGTAGTACATGAAGCAGCGCTGTGTGATAAATTATCAGTATATCAATACATTGAAGAGGATGCGGGCGAAGTGGTGAAAAACAGAATACCGGATTTTGCCAGAAATTAAACCGGGAAATGTAAGAAGAGTTAACCGCGACAAAAAGAAAATGACTTTTCTCTATAACAGTAATTAATTCTTACAACCGGATATGTAAACCAATAGCCCGAAGATAACGAGGGGTTATTATTTTGTCAGCTGTCAAACGCTATTTTGACAGTTGTTAAACGCTATTTTGCCAGCTGTCAAAAAAGGATTTGTCAGCTGGCAAAATAATACTCCTTCGCTATGTTGCCGCTAAAAAGATGCATCATCGTCAACAGAAAGTGTACAGGCTGTTGTCTACTCGTAATGTATTACCTGCACAGGACAATCATCGGCCGCCTCTTTAATTCCCTTTTCATACTTCGAAAAATCGGCATCCTCTTTCACATTTGAAAAATCAGTGAGGTAAAAAACCTCCGGACAAACCGCTTCGCAGTTGCCACAGGCGATACAACCCTCATCTATCCATACTTTTTTTATTGCCATACTTCTTTGCTCTTTAAGATGAATAATAGTAATCAGATAACAGATTTTTCTTATGATTTGTTAGAAATTACAGATTGTAAATAAATGAATCGTTAATGCAATTTTAACAATTGTAACGTTTCTTTTTAAAAATTAATTCTGTATGTTTACGCCGCTAAAAAAAGAACAAATCACTTACTTAAAATATTCATGAATCATGGATAATGCTATTTACAGTTTTGCGAAACCCATTAATGAACCAGTTAAATCATACGCCCCTGGTTCGAGTGAGAAAAAAGCACTAAAGCAAACACTTGCTCAGTTATCATCGGAAGAGTGGGATATCCCGCTGATTATAGGCGGAAAAGAGATCAGAACCGGAAATACCGGTAAAGTTGTAATGCCACATGACCACAAACATGTGCTGGCTACCTACCACAAAGCCGGCGAAAAAGAGGTACAGATGGCCATCGATGCTGCCATGAAAGCGCATAAGGACTGGTCTGAACTACCCTGGCTGGAACGTGCTTCGGTGATGATGCGTGTGGCCGAACTGCTGGCTACCAAGTATCGTTACATGCTGAATGCCTCGGTGATGCTGGGACAGAGTAAAAACCCCTATCAGGCTGAAATTGATGCACCTTGCGAGTTGATCGACTTCCTGCGCTTCAGCACCTATTATGCAGGTAAGATTTATGCAGATCAACCCTATTCGGAAACCGGAATCCTGAACCGCATGGAATACCGTGCGCTCGAAGGTTTTGTGTTCTCGCTTACACCGTTCAACTTTACTTCGATTGCCGCCAATCTGAATATGGCTCCGGCAATGATGGGTAATGTGGCTGTATGGAAACCATCAACCACGGCAATCCATTCTAACTACTTCCTGATGAAAGTATTCCAGGAGGCCGGTTTACCCGATGGCGTTGTAAACTTTATTCCGGGTCAGGGCAGCACTATCGGTAAGGTGGTTACTAACAGTCGCGACTTTGCCGGCTTCCACTTTACAGGATCTACTTCAACCTTCAATACATTGTGGCGTCAAATCGGTGCCAACCTGGGCGATTACAAATCGTATCCGAAGATTGTAGGCGAAACAGGCGGTAAGAACTTTATCTTCGCGCATCCTTCGGCACCTGCTCTGGATGTGGCTACTGCGATTGTGCGTGGTGCATTCGAATATCAGGGACAAAAATGTTCGGCCGGTTCGCGTGCCTATATTCCACAGTCTATGTGGAAAGAGGTGAAAGAATATGTAGGCGATATGCTGAAAGAAATTAAAATGGGCGATGTTCAGGATTTCACCAACTTTATCAATGCGGTGATTGATGAGGCCTCATTCGATAATATTATGGATTATATCAACCATGCCAAAGCGGCAACTGATGCAGAGGTGTTGTTTGGCGGTAACGGTGATAAATCAGTGGGTTATTTCATTGAACCTACCGTGATCCAGACTACCAACCCGATGTATAAATCGATGGTGGAAGAGATCTTCGGTCCGGTAATTACCATTTATGTATACGAAGATGATAAATACGAAGAAACACTTGAGCTGTGCGATCGTACTTCACCTTACGGACTGACAGGTTCTATCTTCGCCCGTTGTCGTTATGCCATCGATACTGCATTTAATAAACTGCGTTATTCGGCCGGCAACTTCTACATCAACGATAAACCGACCGGTGCGGTAATAGCACAACAACCGTTTGGCGGTTCACGTGCTTCAGGAACCAATGATAAGGCCGGTGGCCCGTTGAACCTGATACGCTGGACGAATCCGCGTTGTATCAAAGAAACATTTGTTTCGCCCACCGATTACGGCTATCCGTTCCTCGGCGAAAAATAAATCACTACATAACGAAAAGATTTGCCATCGACGAGATGGTAAATCTTTTTTTGTTTTATCCTATTAACTTTCAATCTAACATGCTCGACTTTAATAATACCCAAATTGCATTCTCTGCAAAAACAGAAGCAGAGTTGAAAAATGCCTATTTACTTTTCAATACCATCAAATATCCCTGGTTGGTGAAAAGTGCCAGTGTGGCCAGTAATGCAGCACTCAAAATTCGTTTCCCGCTTTCATGGGCAGTTAAACCTACCTTATATAAACAGTTTGTTGGCGGCGAAACATTGAATGAGTGTACCAAGATTATTAATCATCTCAAACAGTTTAATGTGCGTTCCACACTCGACTTCTCGGCCGAGGGTGAGCAAACGCCCGAAGGGATTGATGCCACGTTCGAGGAAACCATGCGTTCCATCGATTTTGCCAAAGGAAATGATAACCTGGCTTATGCCGTTTTTAAACCTTCTACCATTACCACCGATGAGTTGCTGGCAAAAGCTTCCGAAAAGCGTGAGGAACTAACCATTGATGAAGTAAAAGCATTCCGCGAATTTAAAGAGCGTTTTATGGCTTTTTGTCAGCGGGCTTACGAGAATGATGTGCGTCTGATTGTGGATGCCGAAGATTATGCCTTCCAGGAGGCGCTCGATGAGCTGACCGATGAGGCAATGCGTAAGTATAATAAGAAACGTGCCATTATTTTTGCCACGCTGCAGATGTATCGTCACGACAGGATGCCTTATTTGGAGCGCATTCTCGAAGATGCTAAAAAAAATGATTACATAGCCGGCGTGAAGTTTGTACGAGGCGCTTATATGGAGGCCGAACGCGAACGTGCCGCATTGATGGGTTATCCTGATCCGATTTGCAAAGATAAACCGGCTACGGATGCCAACTTTGATGCTGCCGTGAAGTTTACCATGGATCATATCGATCACTTCGAATTGTTTATGGGGACACACAATGAGGAGAGTAACTATAAACTGGCTGCCCTGATCGACGAGAAGGGATTGAAACGGGGTGATACCCGCATCTTTTTCGCCCAGTTGCTCGGTATGAGCGATAACATTTCTTTTAATCTGGCACACGAAGGTTTTAATGTAACTAAATATGTACCCTATGCTAAAGTGAAGGATGTATTGCCATATCTGATTCGCCGCGCCGAAGAAAATACCTCGGTTGCCGGTCAGACAAGCCGCGAACTGCGCATGATCAAATCGGAAATGGATCGTCGAAAAGCGAAATAATGTAAATAAAAACAGATTATAACCTTTAATTATACATCATTAAGATTGTATAGTTAAAGGTTATTATTTTCCGGTTAATAGCTAAATAATGTGTAATTTAGTGCCTTGATAATAAACTTATTATTTATTAGAATTGTTACAAACAAACGATAAATAATGTTTAATTCTTAAATAAGAATCATATGAGGAAATATTTTACACTTTTTCTTTTTACATTGTTTGGAGCAGCTCTTTTTGCCACACCTGTAAAGCAGGATCAGGCTAAGAAAGCGGCGATTCAGTTTCTGAAATCGAACTTCAAACAAACTAAAGCAACTTCATCTACGGTTGAACTGGTTTGGTCGGATGCCGGCATCGAAACCAAATCGGGAACCATTCAGATAAATCCGGCGGTCTATGTATTTAATGTAACCGAAGGTGTCGGCTTTGTTGTAATTTCGGGCGATGATGTGGCTTATCCGGTAATCGGTTACAGCGACCGGTTTAATTTTGATTCTGCCATGCCGTCGAATGTGCGTGCCTGGCTGAGAGGTTACAGTGCTCAGATTAACTGGTTGCGCGAAAATGATAAGCAGGCTTCCGAAGCGACTAAAGCGGCTTGGGATGCCTTATCGAAAGGTGGTTTACAACTAAAAACAGGAACAACCGTTTTACTTAATACAGCACTTTGGGATCAGGAAGCTCCTTACAATGACGATTGTCCGACAATCAATGATACAGTTGCTCCGACAGGATGTGTGGCTACCTCCACCGCCATCGCCATGAAATATCATGCCTGGCCGGATGAAGGAACAGGGAGTTATTCGTATACGCCTACTACTTATGGTAAAGAGCTGACAGCTAACTTTGCAGTAGCATACAACTGGGATGAAATGCCGATGGAATATACCGAAGGCGAATATACTACACAACAGGCTGCCAATGTGGCACAGCTTATGTATAATGTAGGTGTTTTCTCGCAAATGGATTATGGAACCGAAGAGAGTGGCGCTTTAACCATTGATGCCGCAGCCGGTCTGGTTAGTTATATGAAATATGACAAAGGTCTGCAGGCACTCGAGCGCGAATATTATACCGATGCTGAATGGGTAGCCATGGTTAATGCCGAACTGGACGCCAGTCGTCCTGTAGTTTACGGCGGAGAGAATGCTTACGACGAAGGTCACCAGTTTGTAATCGACGGATATAATGCCGATGGCTATTATCATGTAAACTGGGGCTGGAGCGGACAGGATAACGGGTATTTCCTTTTAGATGTACTTGATCCGTTAGATCAGGGAACCGGTGGAAATATCGGCGGTTTCTCCCTCGATCAGGATGCCATGTTTGGTATGCAGAAAGAGCAGGAGGGTTCCGTTTATAAAGATGTACTGGCTTTCTTCAGCGGACAGGATCAGGGCGAAGAATTTAATGGTTTATCTACAAATACAACGGAGTTTATCGAAAATCAGAGCTTCGAAGTGATTGCAGGATTCATTGGGAATCTGAGTATCCGCAACTTTACCGGTCAGATTAATATGGCATTAACCGATAGTGATGGAAATATTATCGAATTTATTTCGGATGCCATTACCGAAACAATTGATATAGATAATGGCATTGCAAAAGAATTTACCTGTACAATTACACAAACTATCGAATCGGGATATCAGATCCGTCTGATGTATAAAAGTAGCAGTGATGGTGTAGACGAATGGCAGTGGGTAAGAGCCGGAACAGATATGACCGGTTATATTGATGTTTCTACTTCCACTTCTACTGCTATCGAAAAGGCAATTGCTGTAGATGATAATAAGATTCAGATTGTTCTAACAGATAATGGTGATTTACAGATTCAGGCTGCACAACCTTTACAGGTAGTGAATGTTTATGATATTACCGGACGTATGGTGAAGAAAACTTCGGGTAAATCTACAACTTCTCTTACTGTGCCAATGCAAAGTTTCTCGAAAGGAATCTATATCATTGAAGCTGTCGGACAGCGAAGTAAAAGTGTACAAAAAATTGTCAAGCGGTAGCGTTTGATATTAAACTGATATGCAAAAGAGCCTGTACGGATAAAATCTGTAACAGGCTCTTTTAATTATATCATTAAAATAGCGTACTTTTTTATAAACAGTGGAAAAACCGCAAACTGTTTATTCATCCGGTTTCAGTTGGTTTTATGCATCCTTACGGGCTTTACCGTACTCGATTTTTTGGCGATCCGGACCGGAACTATTTGCTCGCCTTCAGTCCGCGGATTACAGCCGAAGTGAAACCGGATAATTCCATTTCGTTCAATCCTTTGATGGTAATACCGCCCGGTGTGGTTACTTTGTCGATCTCCATTTCAGGATTACTTTTATTTTCCAGCAACAGATCAACGGCACCTTTCACCGTGTGTACTACAATCTCCTGTGCCTGTTTGGGATAAAATCCCAGTTCCACGCCGCCTTCGATAGCTGCACGGATGTAACGAAGCGCAAAAGCAATGCCGCTCGATGCCAGTGCGGTACCGGCTGTCATCAGACGTTCTTCTACCAGCATGGCATTTCCCAGCTCGTTAAATATCCGGATGATAAGATCGGTTTGTTCCGTTGAGGCATTGCGTGCAGCCACAAATGTCATACTGCTCATTACTTCGATTGCCGTATTGGGCATGATGCGGAAAATAACGGGAGTAGCCAGACATTCGTCGAATCCGGAGTTTTTTGTCAGAAAAGAATTTAATTGATCAAAAGTAATGCCTGCCGCTACCGAGACAATCATCTGTTTATCGAAATTGAGAGACGGACGTATCTCTTCGATGATCTCCTCCACACGCCAGGGTTTTACGGCAATTACAATAATATCGGCCTCTTTCGATGCCATTTTATTATCATGTGTTACCTGGAAACCGGCATTCATTTTTTGAATACGCTCTAATGTTTCTACCGATTGTGCCGTACAGATAATATCTGAAGCTTTAAACATATCACCTTTGGCTAATCCGTTTGCAATTGCACTTCCGATATTTCCGGCTCCGATAATGGCAATTTTCATTTGCTAACCTCCTTATTTATTTCTTTATTATTAAAACGGGAAAACAAATGTAATTAAAAAATCGGAACTCTTATTTCCTTATTGTATCTTTGCCTTAAAATTACTAAACTAAAAACAAATCAGATGAATAAACTCATGGCTGCAGGCTTATTGTTTGCCTGCTCTTTTTCTACTGTGTTTGCACAGGAAACAGTAAAAGAAACTGAAGAGTATGTATTTACTCCTGTAAAAGAATTACCTATTACTTCGGTGAAAAACCAAAACCGTACAGGAACCTGCTGGTGTTTCTCAACTTTAGGTTTTATCGAATCGGAATTGTTGCGTCAGGGTAAAGGCGAACATGATCTGTCGGAAATGTTCGTAGTCAATCATTCATACAAAGACAAAGCCGACAAATTTGTACGTCTGCACGGCAAACTGAACTTCGCCCAGGGCGGTTCGTTTGATGATGTAATTTATGTACTTGGCAACTATGGTATTGTTCCCGAAGAGGTAATGACCGGTTTGCAATATGGCGAAGATCAGCATGTACATGGCGAAATGGAACAGGCTGCAGCTGCTTATGTTAATGCAATCATTAAAAACCCGAACGGCAAACTTTCGCCGGTTTGGAAACAGGGATTCGATGGTATTATCGATGCTTATCTGGGCGAATTACCCGAAACATTTACTTACAATGGCAAAAACTATACGCCGAAAAGCTATGCACAGGAGTTGGGTATCAATGCTGACGATTATGTTTCACTGACTTCGTATACACATCATCCTTTCTATACCTCTTTCCCGATCGAAGTGGAAGATAACTGGCGCTGGTCTGATTC
>CAMTPG010000040.1 GCA_947074335.1 uncultured Parabacteroides sp. | reverse complement strand
GTTGTATTCAGTCTGGAAGATGCACTCGAATACATCAAAGGCGATGAATATCTGGAGATCACACCGCTGAGTATGCGTATGCGTAAAATTCTGCTTGATGAGAATGAGCGTAAACGTCAGAGTCGTTAATCGGATAATATAAACAAAATACAAAAGCTGCCCGGATCATGCGTTCGGGCAGCTTTTTTTGTAAATGATAATGAGATAAGATATGTGTCAGTAATCTTGTATAATTTATTAATACATACAGATTGTTTATTCGCTAATTAATCGATTGTATATGGGCAGTGAATGCATTATTATGCTTAAATTTTATTTTGTACACAGCGATAGTGCATAATTACAAAGCTGTTCTACCTGTATAATTGAGTTGAAATCAATCTGTTTATCAGCAATATACTGCTTTAGTTGTTCTGTATGTCCACTGAAGATTTTCAGAAACTGTTTTTCGGTTTCGAACTGTCTCTTTTTATTTCCAACCTTAATTGTATATACTTTCGAAATGTCTTTTACATAATTCTCTTCTTTTTGCAGATATTGCACAGGTCCGGCACCCTGAATATGCGAAACGGTACGTGTAGCGGATGCCGATGATGCTCCCCCGTAACCTGTAGGTTTGGCACCATCCAGAATGTGCGGTTTATAGAGCACCATAAATTCCGGATCAGTTCGGATTATTTCGGTAGGTCCCGGCGAAGTGGCCAGAAATACGCGGTCGTTTACCCGGATGCTGCCAATGTTATTCTGTTCGCCGAAGAGTTTGAGCTGATTACCATCTTCGGTATCAATAAATACGAATGAGCCGTTTACCAGATCATAATTGGCCGGTACTATAAACGTGCGTCCATCTTTATAATATACATAGGTATCCTGAAAATTTCGGAAGAAAAAACGTCCCTCTTCCGGATTTTGTGCCTTGGTAGTGAGTATGCATACCAAGAACATAACTATCCCCGATAATTGACTGAACCTCATAGTATTGATCTTTTATTTTTAAATTAAACAAAGATATGTAACTACTTGTTTAATTGATTATTAACTATTTTAACAGATATGGATAAAGCGGTTAAATAGGATATATTATATTGTAAATAAGCAAGCTAAATATATTTCTCCTGTATAAAGGAGCCCATTATTACATTATAAATAGCTTTATTTTATGCCATAAATACTATTTTTAATTGTAAAATACGCTTATTTCGGCATTAAAATAAAGCTGTTATTTTCCGTGATAATTCCGGTTAATCTGTTATTCTGTAATCCAGCCATTCAAAATCGGCTCCGCCAGTGGTATTAGCTTCGCCCTGGGCAAATAGTCCGAAGTATACTCCGGTAAAACCTCCGGCCGTTTCGCTACTGATAAAACGAGTATCCATTTTGCCCAGTTCATGAAACTTATTTCCGTCTATTGAGTAATAAAACGTATAATCGTCGGATCGGGTATCTACGCGTAATGAAACAATGCCCGACGGTATTTCAACCTCCTTTTCAATGTGTTTCAGCCGCCCCAGCCGATACGACAGAACTACAGCCTGTTTGTTCGCGGAGAGTTGCTTGAGGTAAAGATCGTAATGATATTCGTGAGTCATATAAACTGTAAGTCCGGCTTCATCACCGACAGTAGAATGTGCAAGCGAAAGTGCCGTGGTTACTTCGCAGGCAATATGCTGCTGGCGGCGCCCGATAAAGGTCGGACTGCCCGGATCATCCAATTGTACCGGTGTAGCTTTAAGACGGAGAAAACCGGGGCGTGCAGTTAGCGAATAATTCGATTCAACAGGATTGTAAAGCCAGTTCCATTCAGGCCCGAACGAAATGCCGTTAAATGTAGTGCGTACCTGTTGTGCTGCGGGCGCTGTTTGCGGCAGAGTAGGACAGTTCATTGACAGCGCCAGTGTGCCGTCTCCGTTTACCACCGGCCAGGCATTTTCCTCCCAGCTCACAGGTGCTAACAGCGTTTCACGACCCAGCAAATGATGCAGGCTGCTTTGCGGACGGAATCCAAGACACACAACCCACCAGCTGTTATCGTGCGCCTGTACAAAATCGGCATGACCGATGCCCTGAATCGGATTGCTTTGCGCATTCATATTGATGTGTGTGAGTATCGGATTGGCCGGATTACTCTCGTATGGACCATAAATATCGCGGCTACGGGCTATGGTAACTTTATGCCCATACTCGGTGCCGCCTTCGGCAATGAGCAGCCAGTACCAACCGTCTTTCTTATAGATGTGTGGCCCTTCGGGATAGCGGCCGCCGGTTCCGTTCCAAATCTTTACCGTTTCGGTAAGTTGTTCGCCCGTTTGTGGATCAATCTCGCAAAGGGATATGCCATAACCGGGAATAGAAGTCATATAACATTTACCATCTTCAAAATAGAGCGACGGATCAATTCCGCCCTGTCGCAACCAGATTGGTTCCGACCATTCACCTCGTGGATCGGAAGTTGTTACCATAAAGTTTCCCTTATCGGAAACATTGGTAGTAATCATATAAAAGATGCCATCGTGATAACGGATGGTTGGCGCATAGATACCGCCCGACGGGCCGGTATTTGAAAGATTAAGCTGCGAAGGGCGCGAAAGACAATTGCCTATCTGTTCCCAATGAATCAGATCTTTGCTGTGAAACAACGGTACGCCCGGGAAATAGTGAAATGTGCTGTTTACCAAATAATAATCATCATTAACCCGGCATACACTCGGGTCGGGATAAAATCCGGAGATAATAGGGTTTTTATAACTTTCCTGTGCAAAACAGGATAGAGCTGTAAATAGCAGCAGGAAAAGCGATTTCATGTTGTTTTTCATATGTATTAAAATTATCAGATTACAATCAATATTATAAACATTGTATAGTATACAATATATAGGTATGCAAATATATGATATGTAAATGAATATCCCGAATATTTAGCGAAAAACCGATTGATATTATTTTGCTTCTTTTATTTATATCTCTGATAAACGGATTTTCAACTGCTGCTTATTATAGCTTTTTCAGAGATGATCTGTTTATTTGGAAATAAAAAAGGCTGCTTCCCCGTGAAGAGGAAACAGCCTTTATTATGTTTAACTTATTGCTGAGCTTATTTTGTCAAAGCCTGGAAATCGCTATTATTCCAGTATTTTACAAATTCAAGATCGATAGAAGCTTCCTGAGCCAGTTCGCTATTCATAGAGATAGCAGTTTTCAGGTTGCTCAATACACCGTTAGTATCGTTAGTGCGTGCAGCAACGATAGCTTTCAGGTAATAAGTCATACCGTTAGGAACAGGAACAGCATTCAGGATCTGAAGTGCTTTGCTGTAATTGTTAGTCAGGATGAATGCCAAAGCAGCATTGTTAGTATTTACATTCTGGAAGTTGCTTGCAGCTTTCTGATATTCGCCTTGTTCAACATTCAGGATGCCTGTTGCTTCGCCTAATTCGTCAACGCCTGCACCTGTACCAAACAATAAGTTTGCTTTGTTCAGGTTTTTGTCCATCAACGCCATAACACCTAAGTTTACATTAGTTGTCGGGTTAGTCTGAACGCTGTTAGCTTTTTCGAAATTCTGCATAGCTTTAGTCATTTCACCTTGTTTGAAGTACATTACACCTGCGTTATTCCATGTGCGGTAATCTTGCGGATGCAATTTAGTTGCTTCGCCGTAGATTTTAGTTTTCAAAGAAACATCATCAGTCAGTGTAGCAGAGTACAACAATTCGTCAACATTCAATGCTGAAGGATTAGAGTTAGCCAAAGCAGCGATTTCTTCGTCAGATTTGCCGATGATTTCGATGTTAGCAGTCAAACGTGAACGACGCAGACGAGGCAGGATTGTGTTAGCCAGTTCCAAATAAACCTGAGAGATTTTTTTGATTTCCTGTTCTCTTGTTTCAGGATCGTTGTACATGTTGATCACACGTAAGATCAAATCTTTATCCTGCAGATTAGAAGCAGAAACCAGTTCTTTGAAACCTTCCCAGTCCTGAGCAGTATATTTAGCATCAACCGGAACGTCAGCTACTTTCATTTTCTTCAACTCACTGTTGATGTAAGTTTTAGTATTCTTTTCACGATTTTCAGACAGTGTGTTGTTCAGTTTGAAACCACCATCAGGAGAAGCGTAAGCAGAAATTTCGATAGCTACATTCTGGTTAGGAGCTTCATCTGCATTTTTGATGATTTCTTTCCATTCTGTAACAGCATCTTTTTTCAATTCTGTCGGACGCAGATTAGCCTGTTGGATTAAGAACATGATGTCAGCATCGTAAGCTTCCTGGATGATACGCTGGAATTTGTCAGCAGCAATAGCACCATTGAAACCGGCAGCATCAATCAATTCAGAAGTAGAAAGTACACCGTCAGCGATTTTCAGATCAGGTAAAATAACTACTTTGTTTTTGATCTGTGCAGTGAAAGTCAGATAAAGTTCTGATTTTTTCATAGCCGGAATGTAAGGGAAAGAAGAAAGCATAGTTACATTTGCACCTTCTTTGTAAGGAATAGCAATATTATTTCCTCTTACTTTTTCACCCTGGAAAGTATAAGAAGTTCCCCATGTTTCACCACCTGCATAGCGAATAACAGGTGTAACAGTTACAACAGCTTTTTTATTAAACCATTTAGCCGGGAATGTTGCATTAATAGTTACGGGAACTTGTCCGCCGATAGTAACCAGCGGCTGTGGTTCAGCAGTAACATACTCTTGTGCCAACGGTTTCAGCTTGCCCGAACAAGCAGAAAGAGTCAGAATCGTTGCCAAAAACAGGAATGGCAATAAATACTTTTTGTTCATAATTCTTTGATGTAAGTTTAAAATAATATTTATAAATCTATTCACTTTCAATTTCACATAATTAATAACATACAAATCTAAACGATTTTTTTGTTATTGTAAACTAACAAGTCATAAAAAACTTATTAATTCTCATCAAATATATACTTTTTCAGTATATATACCGTTGTTCGTAATCACTCTGATAAAATAGATTCCTTTCGGAATTTGTTTTAAATCAATTTTTTGACCTTCCGGTTTTATCCGTTGTTGCAAAATCCGTCTGCCATCCACAGAGATTAATGATACATCCGCAATAAGCGGTGTTTTATCAAAATGTATAACAATATAACTTTCAATACGGTTTACACGAATGTTGATATCTGATGTAAGTTTTAAGCTATTTTCAACAGATTGCTCATAATTGTAAGGATTTTGACCAATACAGAAGCTGCTGTTATCGTTTAGCGGATCGAGCCAGCATTTTAATTGGCGCGCACTGTCTGGTTCATTGTCCCAGGTTGCACCCAATGCAAAATAGTAATCGTTGACCGGACGGTTGCAGGTAGAAGCACCTCCTGTAAGACATCCGATGATCCGGTTGTCGGCATCGAATAGTGGTGAACCCGACGAGCCGCCTGCCGTGGCTCCCGATGTCCAGTTGCTCACTTTCCAGTGTGCATTATCGGCAAACTCAATTTCGGAGATGGCATAAGTAGTGAGATCGATATTCAAATCGCACAGATTAATTCGTTTCAGCGAACCTCCGGGGTGATGAATACCCGCATAAGGCGGTGATCCTGCACCCGAAATGTTCCAGCCGGCATAATAGGGATTATAGCTTGCGGGTGGTGTCTGCATCAGTTCGAGCAAAGCCATGTCGTGTGCTTCATTTACGGCTCTGAAATAGGCAGAGGCCATAGTTTGGTCAGGATCACCGGGTTCTACCGGTGTGCAGAGCGGACTTTCATAATTAAAATAAGCTATGATATCACCAGCCACAGTGGCATAATCCGGACTTTCGGCTTTAAACTGATCATTCAGACAATGTGAGGCCGTGAGTAAAAAAGGACGATCTTCGCCGGCCGTATTATTAACTAATACACCTGTGCAGCCTGTAATTCCGTTAATAATAAGTAATACTACACTTTGTTTTATTTCCGAGTATTGTGTTGTGGTATCCTCATAACAGGCCAGCGGAGGCATGCACCAGTAACTAGCCTTATCAGGCATCGGTTCCGAAACTTTAAATGATTTATAGCCGTGATTAATTTCACCTACAATTAATTTTCCTGAGAATTCAGCATCGGCAGGTTCCTGATATTCAATAATAATTTCATCATGCTGAATCGGTGCAACCGGCAGTAATCCAAGGTCGGAATTATTCAGATAATTGAAAGAACCCAGAATTTCTTTTTGTTCAGAATCGTATAGAAATAAAGAGGCGCCTTTAGGTAAATGATAAGCAGTAAACAATACATTCAGAGAAAGTGCATTTTCGGAGCGAATACCCAGGCGCCATACTTTTGTACCGTCATTTAAAGTATAAGTAATACCCGAATTTTCGGGTGTATAATTTGTGATGAACTTATATGCAAAACGATATCCACTTTTCAGCAGACCTGCCTCTTCAGCATCAATTCTCAACTGTTCTTCCAGATCAAATTCGGGCAGTATAACAAATAAATCTGCAGAATGACGCGTTGCAACAGCCTCTTCATTCCGATTAAATGGAAGTGGTTTGCCTCCGTGACTTATCTGTGCTTTTAACGGAAGAAATAGTAGTATAAATGAAAGAATGCAGAGCGTTTTTCTGTGAATCATCAGATTCTGTGTTATTAGTAATTGTTTTAATAAGAATTGCAAAAATAGATTATTTAAATTGAATTCAAAAATAGTATGTACATTATATGATATATTTTTTTTAATATAATAAGGTACGTGTACCTCTGGTATTAATTTTATTATTAGATCAGCATTGTTTGCAAATTATCCGGAGATATTAAAATGCGAATAAAAAATGCGAATCTTTTTTACAGGGAAAGTGCTGGTTTCCCGATTATTGGCTTAGAAACACTGAACCTTATCTTTTCTAAATTGTTTTAGATGAAATTAAAACTAAAGTTTTTTAGTTAAATTTGAATGGTCTTACAAGAAATAGATAAACCAATTGTATAATTTAAAAAATAAAGCGCTATGGCAACACCTCCGTTTAAGTATGCTCCGATGTTTCAGGTTGGTCCTGATAAAACAGAGTATTATTTGCTTACAAAAGATTATGTATCGGTATCCGAATTTGAAGGTAAACCCATTTTAAAGGTTGAAAAAGAGGGTTTAACAGCAATGGTCAGAGCTGCAATGCGTGATGAGTCGTTTTTATTGCGTCGTACTCACAATGAACAGGTAGCTAAGATTTTAAATGATCCGCAATCCAGTGAAAATGATATATATGTTGCAACTACTTTTCTGCGCAATTCGGATATAGCTGCAAAAGGTATTCTGCCTACTTGTCAGGATACAGGTACTGCTATTATTCATGCAAAGAAGGGACAGCAGGTATGGACCGGTTATTGCGATGAAGAGGCGTTAGCATTAGGTGTTTATAATACTTTTGTAGAAGAAAATCTGCGCTATTCTCAAAATGCACCGCTTACTATGTATAAAGAGGTAAATACAGGATGTAATTTACCTGCCGAAATTGATATAGAAGCTTCAGAAGGTATGGAATACGAATTCCTTCTGTGCACAAAAGGTGGCGGTTCTGCCAATAAAACCTATTTGTATCAGGAAACAAAAGCGATTCTGAATGAACAGACATTGCTTCCCTATATGGTAGAAAAAATCAAAACACTGGGTACTGCAGCTTGTCCTCCTTATCATATTTGTATGGTAATCGGCGGACCTTCTGCCGAAAAAACTTTAACTACAGTGAAACTGGGTTCTACACATTATTATGATGAATTGCCTACAACAGGCGATGAAACCGGCCGTGCTTTTCGTGATGTTGAATTGGAACAAAAATTATTGCAGCAAGCTTACGATTGTGGTATCGGAGCTCAGTTTAGCGGTAAATATTTTGCTCATGATGTACGTATTATCCGTTTACCAAGACATGGTGCTTCATGTCCGGTAGGTTTGGGCGTAAGTTGTTCGGCCGACCGTAATATCAAATGTAAAATCAATAAAGACGGTATCTGGATCGAAAAACTGGATCATAATCCCGGTGAATTAATTCCTGAAAAATATCGTAATGCAGGTGAAGGTGATGCCGTTAAGATTGATCTGGATCTGCCGATGGATGAAATATTAAAGATATTGGATAAATATCCGGTTTCAACACGTTTGTCATTAAACGGAACCATTATTGTAGGTCGTGATATTGCACACGCTAAATTAAAAGAACTGCTTGATTCAGGTCAGGATCTTCCCGATTATATTAAGAATCATCCGATTTACTATGCCGGACCGGCTAAAACACCGAAGGGAATGGCTTGCGGATCTATGGGCCCGACTACAGCACAACGTATGGATCCTTATGTAGATTTATTCCAGAGTCATGGTGGCAGTATGGTGATGATTGCAAAAGGTAACCGCGGCCAGGTTGTTACTGATGCCTGTAAGAAACATGGCGGTTTCTATTTGGGAACAATTGGCGGACCGGCTGCAATTTTGGCTGAAGACAGCATCAAACATATCGAGTGTGTAGCTTACCCCGAACTGGGAATGGAAGCAATCTGGAAAATTGAAGTGGTAGACTTCCCGGCATTTATTTTGGTAGATAATAAGGGTAATGATTTCTTCAAACAAATCAAACCACAGTGTTACGAATGTACAAAGAAATAATTTCGTATAACATATATCTTAAAACCCGCTTCTTTTATATAGAAGCGGGTTTTTTATTATAAATAGTTCAGCTATCAATATTCATTTTGTTCTTAACTAATCTCTTGCCGGGTTTTACTTTTCCGGATCAGATATATTCCGTAAAAAAGAAAGCCCGTCCTCATGGCAGAGAACAGGCTTTGTATTTAAGTGAAAAGATATTCTTAATCCTGACGTTCGCGGCGCGGACCTCTGTCACCACGGTCGCCTCTGTCGCGGTTGTCACGACGCGGACCACGATCACCTCTGTCGCCACGATCCTGACGCGGAGGACGTTCTTCGTAACCTTCAGGTTTAGGAAGTAAAGCACGACGTGAAAGTTTGAATTTACCTGTTTTAGGATCTACATCTACCAGTTTAACGGTAACTGTATCGCCCTCTTTCAGACCGGCTTGTTCTACAGTATCCAGACGTTTCCAATCGATTTCCGAGATATGCAGTAAACCATCTTTGCCCGGCATAAACTCAACGAATGCACCGTAAGGCATAACCGATGAGATTTTACCTTCGTAAGTTTCGCCGATTTCGGGAACAGCCACAATAGCTTTGATGGCTTTAACCGCTCCGTCGATAATTGCTTTGCTTGTACCTGAGATTTCGATTTTACCTACGCCGTCAACCTCTTCGATAGTGATGATGGCACCGGTTTTCTCCTGAATTCCCTGAATGATTTTACCACC
The DNA here is from genome assembly GCA_947074335.1 of uncultured Parabacteroides sp. Taxonomy (GTDB): domain Bacteria; phylum Bacteroidota; class Bacteroidia; order Bacteroidales; family Tannerellaceae; genus Parabacteroides. The sequence continues at coordinate 3,519 of CAMTPG010000040.1, read as the reverse complement.
CGGGCCGATTACCGCACCGATAAATTCTTTACCGATGATCATGGTTTCGATGCGAGGAGCATGCGGTTTCAGATCCGGACGAGCTTCCGGCTGATTTTCTTCGATGATATTCAGAATGTGCATACGGCCGTCTTTTGCCTGCGAAAGTGCACGTTCCAGAATTTCGTATGAAAGACCGTCTACTTTAATATCCATCTGTGTAGCCGTGATGCCATCGCGTGTACCGGTTACTTTAAAGTCCATATCGCCCAGGTGATCTTCGTCGCCCAGGATATCCGACAATACTGCATAGTTGGTTCCTTTGTTTTCGGAAATCAATCCCATGGCAATACCCGAAACCGGTTTCTTCATCGGAACACCTGCATCGCGCAAAGCCAGAGTACCCGCACAAACAGTAGCCATTGATGATGAACCGTTCGATTCGAGAATATCAGAAATTACACGAACCACATACGGATAGTTTTCAGGAATCATATTGCGTAAAGCACGCCATGCCAGATTACCGTGACCGATTTCGCGACGACCGATACCGCGTGAAGCTTTTGCTTCGCCGGTAGAGAATGGCGGGAAATTATAATGCAACAAGAAACGCTCTTTGCCGCGGTTCAGTACATCGTCGATCAGTTTTTCGTCGGCTTTCGTACCTAATGTAACGGTGGTAAGCGACTGTGTTTCACCACGTGTAAATACGGCCGAACCGTGTGGTCCCGGCAGATAATCGGTTTCCACCCAGATCGGACGGATCTGTGTAGTAGCACGACCATCCAGACGTTTGCCTTCATCGAGAATAGCACGACGCATTGCCTCTTTTTCCACATCGTGGTAGTAGCGACCGATCAGTTCGGCCTTTTCGGCCAGCTCTTCTTCGCTGAATTGGGCTTTATATTCTTCTACAACCGCTTTAAATGCATCCGAACGCTGATGTTTATCAGTACCCGAAGTAGCTACGGCGTATACTTTATCATAACATTTATCATGTACATCTTTACGAAGCTCTTCGTCGTTTACTTCGTGCGAGTAAGCTCTTTTTTCGGTAGTACCGCAAGCTTCCGACAATTCGATCAGCGCCTGACATTGTACTTTAATTGCTTCGTGAGCCACTTTGATGGCTTCGAGCATTTCTTCTTCCTGCACTTCGAGCATTTCGCCTTCCACCATCATGATATTATCAATGGTAGCACCTACCATGATATCGATATCGGCATGTTCTAACGCTTCGAAGCAGGGATTTACCACGAACTCACCATTGATACGGGCTACACGAACTTCCGACATCGGTCCGTTGAAAGGAATATCCGAAACAGCCAGTGCGGCTGATGCTGCTAATCCGGCCAACGCATCCGGCATATCGGCACCGTCTGATGAATATAAAATGATATTAACATAAACTTCGGCATGATAATCGTCCGGGAAAAGCGGACGCAATGCACGGTCTACAAGGCGTGAGGTCAAAATTTCATAATCGGAAGCTCTACCTTCGCGTTTGGTAAAACCACCCGGAAAACGGCCTAAAGCCGAAAATTTCTCTTTGTACTCAACTTGCAAGGGCATAAAATCAACACCGGGATTGGCATCTTTGGCAGCACAAACAGCAGCCAGCAACACGGTGTTGCCTAATGTAACGGTAACTGCACCGTCGGCCTGTTTGGCTAATTTCCCGGTTTCAACGGTGATTGTTCTTCCATCAGGAAGCGCAATCGTCTTGTTAATCGGATTAAGCATAATCTTTTCTTATTTTTCTATCTCTAAAATTCTTGCAAATGTAATGAAAGTTTATGGCTAAACATACTGAAAATGATAATAAAAACAAATGCAATATTCTTTTTTATGAAAATAAAAGGGATATTTACCGAATAATATGGAAAGAATTGTAAAATAATGTATATTTGCAGCATCTTACAAACAAAGAAAACATGAAGAAACAAATATTTATCCCTGTATTTACGCCCTTTAATATGTGTTGGCTATTGTTAATATTATTTTTAACAGGCTGTAATCGTACTTCTCATTTTACAACAAAAGGTACGATAGCAGGAGCCGACGGACAAATGCTTTATCTGGAGCATGTAGGTGTGGGAAATGTGGAAACAATCGATTCTTTTACACTTGTACCGGGTGGTAAATTTAAATTTGAAGTGGAACGTCCGGAATATCCCGAATTTTATCGTTTACGACTGAAAAATCAATTCATTAATTTCGCAATTGATTCTGTGGAAACAGTTGATATTACGGCCGATGGCGGTACTTTTGCTACCTCTTATATGATAGAAGGATCAGAAAATAGTAAGGCCATCAAAGCCATTACGCTGGCACAGCTGGATGCCAATCAGGCTATCAGTCGGCTGCGTAAAGATTACGAAGATAAAATGATTACAGATTCCACTTATCGTGCCGGTGTACTGGCTGCAGCCGATGCGTATAAAAATACGGCACGCGAATATATTTATGCCAATCCGCTCTCTACTGCTGCTTATTTTGCACTTTTCCAGCAGATCGACGGATTGTTGCTTTTCGATCTGTATGATAAAGATGATGTACGTGCTTATGGTGCTGTAGCTACCAGTTATGATCATTATTATCCGGAGAGTCTTCGTGCGCAACATTTAAAAAATCTTACGTTGCAATCTATGAAGGTGATTCGTGCACAGCGCCCGGTAGATCTTACCGAACTGCCTGCCGATGAGATTACCTATCTGGATATTGCACTGCCTAATGTAAAAGGAGAACAGACTAAACTCTCGGAAGTGGCTCCGGGCAATGTGGTGTTGATTAATTTTACGGCCTACCAAACCGAATGGTCGCCGGCTTTAAACATGGCACTGGCCGATGTATACAATGCTTATCACGATAAAGGATTCGAAATCTATCAGGTTTCGCTCGATGCCGATGCTCATTTCTGGAAAAATGCAGCTTCAAATATACCCTGGGTTACCGTGATTGATCCTGAATCGGTTTATTCGCAGATTGCAGGTTTGTATAATGTAAAACAATTACCGGCCATCTTCATTCTCGATCGTAAAGGCAATCTGGTAAAACGTGTGGAAGATTTGAATAATCTGAATTCGGATGTAAAATCTGTATTATAATCAATCATTTATAGCAGCTTTATACACTTAATAATGTGTTGTAAAGCACTTCGAACAGGTTGCAATTTATAAAAAGATCATTTATATTTGCATAGTTCGTAAATAAGAAAAAGGAGTTCCGGTCAAAACAGAATTGGCCGGGATTCTTTTTTTGTTGTATAGTAAAAACAAAAAAAATAAACTTTAAATAAAAGGAGGAATTAACTATGGCTGTTAGTTATATGACAAAAGACGGTTATGACAAGCTCTTGGCAGAGATCAATTATCTTGAAACCGTAAAGCGTCCCGAAATCTCGGCTCAGATTGCTGAAGCCCGCGATAAAGGCGATTTGTCTGAAAATGCAGAGTATGACGCAGCAAAAGAGGCACAAGGCATTTTGGAAGCTAAAATTGCCCAGATGAAAACCTTGATATCTAATGCACGCCTGATTGA
>CAMTPG010000039.1 GCA_947074335.1 uncultured Parabacteroides sp. | reverse complement strand
GGTGGTGCGGGCGTGCGGATTAAAATGTTTGATGTGGGCGCATCGGTTGCCAAATATCATCCTTCGGCTTTATCTTTTATGGTCAGCATTACGGCTGCTATTCCCGAATTCTGATCTCCCTTGAAATTGTCGCACTGCAGTGTAATTTGAATTACACTGTTATGTAATTTAATCGCACTGTGATCCGATCAATTTTCCATGCGTACTCCTTTTTTATCAATTTCTATAGTATCTTTGTACATATAAAACAGAATACAGATTTCAAATGAAAAAGATAATTATAGCCATTGATGGTGTTTCCTCTACCGGGAAAAGTACCATGGCAAAGGATTTGGCCAATGCATTACATTACACCTACATAGATACCGGTGCCATGTATCGTGCCGTAACCTTATATTGTTTACAACATGGTTTGTTTCATGGCGATATACTGGATGAGTCTGCTTTACAACAGATCATGCCTTCGCTTTCTATCACTTTCCGACTGAATCCCGATACACATAAAGCTGAAACCTGGCTGAACGGAGTGAACGTGGAAAAAGAGATACGGAGTATGGAAGTTGCCGGTCAGGTAAGCCGGATAGCCGCTTTGGGATTTGTGCGCAGAGCGCTTGTTGCACAGCAACAGAAAATGGGCAAAGAAAAAGGGATTGTAATGGATGGTCGTGATATTGGCACCGTTGTGTTTCCGGATGCAGAAATGAAAGTCTATGTTACAGCCAGTCCGGAGGTGCGTGCCCGACGCCGTATGGATGAATTGCAGGCGAAAGGTGACCCCGTAGATTATGATGCCGTGCTCGAAAATGTAAAGATGCGCGATCATATCGATATGAACCGTGCCGAAAGTCCGTTGCGTAAAGCCGATGATGCCCTCGAACTGGATAACTCATCACTGACTATAGCAGAACAAAAGGCCTGGTTGCTGGATCAGTATAACCGGATAACAGCTCATACAAACAGCTAACAGATTTATATGCTCGAAATAGAAATAGATAAAGGTTCCGGTTTCTGTTTTGGTGTAGTACATGCCATTCGAAGTGCCGAACAGGAATTGCAAAAAACAGATATGCTGTATTGTCTGGGTGATATCGTGCATAACGGTTTGGAAGTAAAACGTCTTGAAGAGGCCGGCCTGCATACCATTAATCATGAGGAACTGGCTCATCTGAAAAATAAAACCGTTTTATTGCGTGCGCATGGTGAACCGCCTTCTACTTATCAGATTGCCCGCGAAAATAATATTACAATTGTCGATGCGACCTGTCCCGTGGTGCTTCATCTGCAGCGAAAGATTCGTAATTGTTATGTTGAAAATCTCAATACAGGTACCCAGATTATTATTTACGGGAAAAAAGGCCATGCCGAAGTAAACGGACTGGTCGGACAAACTGCAGGCACAGCGATTGTAATTGATAAAGAAGAAGATCTGGATGGCATCGATTTTAATCGGAATATTTGTCTCTTTTCGCAAACCACAAAATCATTGGACGGATTCAGTGAACTTGTCGAAGAAATAAAGAAGCGGATCGGCAGTCAGGTAAAGTTTGATTATTTTGATACCATTTGCAGGCAGGTAGCTAACCGGTTACCCAACATTAAACAGTTTGCCCAGAAGCATGATCTGGTTTATTTTGTGGCCGGCAAAAAAAGTTCAAACGGGAAAATGTTACTTGAGGAATGTCGTAAAGCCAATCCCCATACAATTTTCATATCAAATGCACTCGAAATAACTGATTCGTTGCCCGATACAGTTACCAATGTCGGTATCTGCGGAGCCACTTCAACCCCGAAATGGCTCATGGAAGCTGTTGCCGATCGTATCCGTGAACTTAATACATTCGAATGACAAATGCCATTACTTTTGATGAAGTTTTGGAAAAATGAAAGCAACTTGTCAAATATTTATTATTTTTGTTCGAACTTTAAATAATAAGACACTATGTCTACAATTAAATGTATTGGCATTTTAACCTCCGGAGGTGATGCTCCCGGGATGAATGCTGCCGTTCGTGCAGTAACCCGTTCCGCTATTTATAACGGAATGAAAGTCAAAGGAATTTATCGTGGATATAAAGGTTTGATAACCAACGAAATTGAGGAGTTTAAGACTCAGAATGTCAGTAATATAATTCAACGTGGCGGTACAATTCTGAAAACAGCGCGATGCGAAGAATTTAAAACCCCCGAAGGTCGTAAACAGGCTTACGATCGTTTGCTGGAGCATGGAATAGAAGCACTTGTGGCAATTGGCGGAGACGGAACATTAACCGGGGCCCGCATTTTTGCACAGGAGTTTAATTATCCCATCGTCGGATTGCCGGGAACTATTGATAATGACTTGTTTGGTACAGACGTAACCATCGGCTATGATACAGCATTGAATACCATCATGGAATGTGTGGATAAAATCCGGGATACGGCTACCTCGCACGATCGATTGTTTTTTATCGAAGTGATGGGGCGCGATGCCGGTTTTCTTGCTTTGAACGGAGCCATAGCTTCGGGTGCCGAAGCAGCGATTATTCCCGAGATTTCACTCGAAAAAGACCAATTGGCTGAAATGATCGAAACGGGATTCCGTAAATCGAAAAACAGTAGCATTGTTTTGGTGGCCGAAAGCGAAGTTACCGGTGGTGCCATGGGCGTTGCCGAGCGTGTAAAACGCGAATATCCGCAATTTGATGTGCGTGTTTCAATTCTCGGACATCTGCAACGCGGTGGTTCTCCTACGGCTCAGGACAGAATTCTGGCCACCCGTATGGGTGTGGCTGCAATTGATGCCTTATTGGATGATCAGCGTAACGTGATGATGGGTATTCAGGATGATGAAATCGTTTATGTTCCTTTCTCAAAAGCGATCAAGAATGATAAACCAATCAAACGAGATTTGCTGGATACATTAAAAATATCATCGATTTAAATCGATTTATATTCATAAAAAAGGGCGATACACAGATGATGTATCGCCCTTTTTTGTGCGTATAGTTGCCGGATTATTTTTTTGTCAGATTTTCCAGAAACAGATCCATCATTCGTTTTGCCGCAATAAAGGAGCTGATTTCATTATTTAATACCTGTTGTTCGGTAATTCCGAGCATGGATTCCACTACCGGGTTATGATAAAAGGTATCGCGGAGTGTTTCATTGATACTTTCATACATCCAGTATTTGGCCTGTTCATTGCGTTTAAAACGGAAATAGCCGTTTTCGGTGGTGAATTTGATATATTCATCTACCATTTCCCAGATTTCAGGAATGCCCAGGTTGTAATATCCCGAATAGGTTAATACTTTTGGTGACCATCCCGATTCGGGAGTAGGAAACAGATGCAATGCATTTCTGAATTGTGCCGCTGCCAGCTTTGCTTTGTCAATGTTATCTCCGTCGGCTTTATTGATAATGATGCCGTCGGCCATTTCCATGATTCCGCGTTTTATGCCCTGCAATTCATCGCCTGTTCCGGCCAGCTGGATCAATAAAAAGAAATCGACCATGGAATGAACGGCTGTTTCACTTTGTCCCACGCCCACTGTTTCAACGAAAACAGTATCAAAACCGGCTGCCTCGCATAAGACGATGGTCTCGCGGGTTTTACGGGCTACACCGCCTAAAGAGCCTGCTGAGGGAGAAGGGCGGATAAAGGCTGATTTTTCGCGTGATAACTCTTCCATGCGGGTTTTATCACCCAATATACTGCCTTTCGATCGTTCACTACTCGGATCGATTGCCAAAACGGCCAGTTTACGCCCTTTATCTTTAATCAGATGCATGCCAAAGGCATCGATGGAGGTACTTTTTCCGGCTCCGGGTACACCGGTAATGCCGATACGAACCGAACGACCGGCATGAGGCAGACATTTTTCAATGATCTCCTGTGCTACCTGTTGGTGTTCGTGTAGTGAACTTTCTATCAAAGTAACCGCCTGACTTAAAATCGTGATATCTCCTTTCAGGATACCTTCCACAAATTCGGAAGACGAATAATTACGGCGTTGCTTTCTTCTTTTTAAATAGGGATTAACGGTCGGAACATCGGCCACACCCTTGTTTACCTTTAATCCTTTATACAGGTCATCGTTTTCGGGATGTTCCATAAAATGCTATTTTTCTGCAGTTATTTTAATCAGTCGTACAGGTCCGTTCGGATCATTACATACGATATTAATTAAAGTCTCTAATCTTGTTTTTATATCTTTGGAGCGTATTGACACTTTGAAAGTGGCTGTTGCTCCGGGTTTAATCTCCCGTTTTCCACCCGAAATATCTACACTTTTATCATCACAGGTTGCGCTGTAGATGATTAAAGGTGTTTTACCTTCGTTCGTAATATCGAATGTTTCTGTTGTTTTCCGTTTGATAAACGGAATGGCTGATCCCGATTCCGGCATTTTGCCCAAATCAATCAGGGTAGATGATAATTTGGCAACCGGAGCTTTGGCTTTATCGGCAGCTGTGAGTTTATTGAAATTATCAATGATATTGGCTGCAATATCCAAATGACTGTCGGTCTGCTTTTTCACACCTGTTGTAGTAATACTGATCGGAACCTGAACCGATATTCGGCCTTTCTTTTTAATGGCTTTGGCATCGAGCAACAGACTGATCTGTCCGGTTTCGCCCGGCGCCAGTTTTTCAGGGTTGGCAGTAACCGTAAGATAAGCAGGTGTCTTATCAATATGAATGGTCATTGTTGTCTCACCCTCGTTCATTACCTGAATGGATTCGCCGATAATGTCATCGGGGCGTACATTACTGAACAGAATCTGTTTGTTTTCCAGTTTTAAATCAGCAATACTATAGGGATAAATAAATACAGGTTGTAATTGTTTCGGCGTAACATGTCCCTTAATACCCAGCGAATAAGAACCTTTATGGCCATTACTGTAAATGGATATCGTTTTATAAAACGGACCTGGCCGGCCTTTCGGATTATAAGTTACCTGCACTTCGCCTGTTTCGCCCGGAGCAATCGGATCTTTTGTCCATTCGGGCTGTGTACAGCCGCACGAAGCCGTAATACGCGTAATGATTAAAGGAGCATCGCCGGTATTACGTATCTTAAATACATAACTGGCCGGTCCATTCGATTCTTCGATGGTTCCAAAATCATGAATTAAGCGATCAGCTTCAATTTGTGGATTATTCTGAGCCTGCAGGCTGTTCCATCCAAAGATTAAACAGGCAAACAAACATATAATTACTGACTTTTTCAATCTGATGTATTTTCCGTTTTATGATCTGCTTTTATTCAACAGCACCACGTATAGTTAAAATATAACTACCGGTTTTTCCGTTGCTGTATACTGAAATTGTTTTTGCAAATGGTCCGGGGCGGTCTTTCGGATCATATGTAATTATAATATCGCCGGATTGCCCCGGAGCGATCGGTTCTTTTGTCCATTCGGGTGTGGTACAGCCACATGAAGCAATCACCCGCGTGAGTACTAACGGTCCGTTTCCGGTATTGTTGATCTTAAAAGTATGTGATACTTTTCCGTCAGCTTCTTTGATTGTTCCAAAGTTATGTGAAGACTCTTCTGCGCTGATTTCAGCTTTTTTATCCTGCGCAAAGCTCATTCCTGTAGCCAGCAGGATTGCCATAAAAATAAAAATTATTCGTTTCATCATTCTTTTTATTTAGCTGTTGTTTGTGTTACAAAGATAATAAATCATTACTAACATGAAACGGTTACCGAATGAATTTGTACATTATATTAACCGGATTCAATTATTTTACAATCACGATGCCTCCTTCCGAATAGCCAATATATTCGGGCGCATACAGGCATTGAATGGTACTGATGCCGGCGGCGTATTCGCCTGTGCGCGAAACATAAAGCGGATATTCAAGCACAAAGGTGCCTTCGGGTAATTGCTCAATAAAGAAATTTAATGAAGTATCGGTTGGCGATTTATAATAAGATAAGCCATCCTGATAATTAATGCCGGCCAACTGATCGGTAATCTCAAAACATCCGGCATATAAATCTTTTAAACAGACATAATCCATGCGCTGTTTATTCCGGATAATCAGCTGAACAATCACTTTATCGCCTGTTTGTAAAGGCCGCTCTTTGGTGACAGGCATGAGTTTTCGCCCGGTTCCTTCGGTCTGTTCGAGAAACAGCTGTTTCTCGATCTGCAAAACATTTCCTGTATTTTCGACCCGGGTTACAGGCAGGAAATATTGTTCGTATACGGCGCCCCAGGCCGGAGCATCGCCTGTTTTGCGGATAACAATCGGTTCCTTTTTACGGATAATCTGCTCATTCACGGGAAGCTGCGTTTGCAGATAACCGGTGCCGGTTTCTCCGGAGGTGGTAGAATAGGTCTCATTATTCCAGACAGCTGTACATTGATTATCTGCATTCAGCCAGTCGTTTCCGGTAAGCAGCAGTGCATAAATAGCATTTACCGTAGCGGGTACCGATGGCCATGCTTCGGTTCGCTTCTGGTTTAACAGCCAGATTTTCAACTGATCGGTTCTTGTTGATTGGGGTTCTGCCTCATGAAACAGAGCCATCAATAAGCAATGTATATCTGTCGGTGTGGTAAATGTAGAAGTCTGATTGCGATTGTTGGCCCAATACATGCCCTTCTCGTCCGAACGGGTTGCCGTTTTGGTAAACCAGTCCAGCATCTGTTGTGCGGTTGTGCGTTCTCCGTTTTGCCACATCAGCCATGCCGCCTGCGCTTTTGAAGCAAACGGAAGCAATTGCCAGTCTTCTGCAATCCGGCCCGTATAAAAATGAATCGCCTCGCGCGCTTCGGCTGATTCGGGAATATCTCTGAAATGACTTCTCACATACAGAGCATAGACTAAATCGGCAGGTATTTGATAATTCTCCGTTTGGGCTGTCTGATTTTTCAACTGTGCGTAACGGTTGCCAATCCAATTGTCGAGGTATTGAATCGCTTTATAGATCATGAGTCGTTCTGACTCTCCATATTCTATTGCATTTAATGCGGTGAGGCGGCTGAATCCCTGCAGTAGATAGCAGGTAATTTCGGGATTAGCCGGTAAGCCGTTAAACCAGGACCAGCCACCGTCGGCTGCTTGTAAATGCAGCAGCTGTTGTAAGGCTGTATTTGTTAATTGTTGCGCCCGGTTGGTATCAAACAGCTGCGAGAGTCGCTGCAACTGTTCGGTTTGATTGTTGGCAGCCAGTACCCATGGCGTTTCCTGCAAAACAATTTGTTTCAGGTTCTCATTTTGCTGTAGTTCCGAATAAAGCGTATTTGCCGTGCCACCCTGATTTTTCCAGACTTCGATCATCCGGCGGATTTTAGGATTTGATCCGGCAATATAGCGGGCCAGCACATTGCTGTAGTACGCAGCAAACCATGAAACGGCATTCTGATTTTCAGGCTGTGTGAGTACCGGCAATGCCTGCACGGCATACCAAACCGGATTAGCACTCATTTCGAGTGTGATTCGGAAAGGAATGGCCGATTTTCTGTCGGGCAGCGTAATCTGCTTTTCCGATGTGTTGAATAAACTGAACGGATAGGCACTGGTTACGGCTATTTGATTAGAAAGAACCGGCACTAAAACCTGTTCGCCGTCTGATGCTGTTTCGGTTTCTGCTTTGAACCGGCAACCGATTAATCCGCTTGTTGTCGCCGGGACGGTGAAGCTCCAGCTTACTACCGACTGGCTGTCGGGACTGAGTGCAAAAGGTTGTTGCGATTTGCTCAGACAAAGCACCGGCTGATCCGTTTCGGGATCAAACAACTCGAGAATGGCACGTCCCTGCTGAACTGTTTCAGTCTGATTAAAGAGTGCAGCCGTAATTGTGCATGCATCGCCTTCGCGCAGGAAACGGGGAAGATAAGGCGTAATCATCAACGGTTTGCGGGTGATCACTTCCAGACTCGTTACCCCGTAATCCAATGCTTTTGTTTGTGCCAGCAATTGCAGTTTCCAGGTGGTATTACTTTCCGGAGCTGTAAAACTGAACGACACTTCGCCTGCACTGTTTGTGGTTAATGCAGGATAGAAGAAAGCCGTGGCGGCAAAATCAGTTCGTAAAGCGGATTCGTTTTGCGGAGCGGTTTCCTCCGGAGACGCATTCGCATCTTCAGCGGTCAGATCCATGGCTTCGCCCGATAATTCGGCTGTAAAATCGCTGCCCGATATTGCTGATCTGGCCTCGGTAAGTACAGCACCGATGCCTCTTCGCGGCATGCCTGTATATCGATTCTCTATCGAGAAAATATCCATCCAGTTTAAACGATCGTACCGGTAAACGGGTACATTCAGGCTTTTAACCGTTTCGGAAGCATAGGCATAACCGGATGCAAAACTCTTTCCGGCATTAAACTGCGGAGCCGACATATAGAAAGAGCGTACCGGATTGAATATCCAGGCAAACGGACTCAATACATCCAGCGACAAATCGTACATTCCCGCCAACACTTCGGCTTCGACCGGCAATGAATCGGCATTCAAAATCCGGAATTTCCAGACTTCGGAATCGCCCGGCCGTATTTTATCCCGGAATGTTTCGGGCCGGATTTGCAGTTTCCGATCAGGATATTCTCGTTTAATCATCACTTCCGAAGTATATACCGATCCGGCTTTTACAAATATAAATTTAGCACAGGCCGCCTGTCCCATATTTTCAAGGAAAGGAATCCGGAATGTTTTATTTTCATTCGTAAACCGGATGATCTCCTGTTTAATACACTGCAAGCCGGCATCATATAATTCGTATAATACATAGGCATCCTTATCGGATGTGCCAAATGTAAAGCGCGCCTCTTCGCCGGGATAACAGGTTGTTTTCTCTTCGATCAGCCAGGTGTGCATAAAAACAGGCGGTTTTTTATCCTGTTTGCTATACAAAATAAAATCCTTATCTGTTTCAACCTGCCGGTCGGCATTATCCGCAGCTGTCGCTTTCAGCCGGTATCGGCCCGGAGCAAGCCGGTTCAGCAGTTGTCCGGGTAATAACTCACCACTCACAAAACTGCCGCTTCCCAGTAAACGACCGACAGTATAAACCGGAACAGCCATCTCATCCGAAGATTCAGGCAGATCCGAAAGCTGATACAGCTCATAATTACCCTTTACCTGTACCGCTTCGCCATTCAGGGTAAAACTCTGTATCCGGAGTGATTCGCTGTTCTTTTCAATTTTATCCTGAGTCGGCAAAACCGATAAAACGATGCCAGCATTTCCGGCCGAGAAATAATAGCGTGCTTCCTGTGTTTCGCCCCCCTCGTTTGTCAGTGTTACAATCAATTCATAACTTTCGCAGGATTGCCGGTTATATTCACTTTTCTCCGGCGTAAAAGGAATCCGAAACAAACCCTCCTCGATGCGCGTGGTTCCGCTTGCTACCAAACCAAGTCCGGCGCGATTAAAAGGAAATGAACGTATCCAGAACGGGCGGCGCAAAATTTCCCAGCTTACTTCGCCCTGTTGCAACGGAATGCCGGCAAAAGTGGTGGCAGCTCCTTCTATCTGTATAGGATTTCCGAATAGAACTTCCTGTGTAACAGGATGAATAACTACACGAAACGTAGGGCGTTTATAGGATTCCACGCGAACCGTAGTAGAGCCATTGGCTGTACTGAGTTGAAACGCGCCGTTCAGGGTAAAAAGCGGAATATGGAATTCGCCATGAAAAGAGCCAAAGGCATCGGTTGTAAATTCCTGTGAGGCAATTATCTGTCGGTTTGCATCTGTCAGATTTACCGTATATTTCCGGCTGGCAACCACATGCGGATCGTTCGGATTATCCGAATAGGCGATGCCTTTAAAATAAATCACTTCGCCCGGACGGTAAATGCCGCGATCGGTAAAGAAAGCCACCTCGTCGGGTTTTTCGCTGCGGGATAACATGCCCGATCCGTAGGGATAAATCAAAGTAGGTAAAGCAAATGAATCGGCCTGATGAACCGGCCGTACCGCTTCAATATCCGAGGTGTTATCCAGTAAAGCCAATCCCGACTGATTGGTTTTAACCTTTCCGGAAACGGTGAATATATTTGTATTCCCGTTGTACCGGCCATATTCAACCACAGCCTCTTTAACCGGCTTTCCGCTTTCCAGATCGGTAATCCAGATTTCGTTTTGCCGCGATTGTCCTTTTACCAGCACTGCCAGCCGGCTTACGGCAAAGCGATCGGTCAATCTGATTTTATCATCTGCACTTTTCAGTTCATAAGCATATTGGCCCGGTTTCGTCAGCCTGACACGCAGCGTGCTGTCCATTTCGGTATAGCTGTTTATTACAGGCAATACAATCTGTTGTTCAGAAATAACGGCTTCACGCTTATCTCCATTCAGCGCATAAATGGTGAGCGCTACCTGTTGGATATTTGTATATTTAATCTTCAGGGATAAATCCTCTCCGGGATAAACCTGAAATCCGGTCACGGCCCGCATCTCCGGCTGTTCCATTTGTGCCAGCTGATTCCGGAACAGATTGCTCCGCGGATAATCGGCATAGCGACGGATGCTTTCCGTACACAGCTGATAAAGCTGATCAGCTTTAGCCGACCGGGCAGCTGCATCGCCCTGATATTGTTGTGCAATAAGCAATTGCATCCGGGCAATATTCACTTCGGCAGCATAAGGAGCCTGTTGATAAACCGTATATAAACGGTCTAAAGCAGTCTGATAGGCTTCGGCTCCAAGCAGTTGACCGGTGTATTGATATTTCAGATAATCGAGTTCGGCCAGTAGCAGCGCTTTCGGATGCGTGGCAGCTTCAGCGCGGCGAAACTGCAGCAGATCCTGATACCAGGCAGTATCCGGCTGAATGGCAATGGCGCGGAAAGCCAGAAAATCGTACACTGTGGGGCGCAGTTCCTTCGAGTCGTTGCCCGTTTTTAACAACGTATCCAGCACACTGACCGGAGTATGTTGTAGTAAGGCAGCCGGTTGCAATGAAGCCTGCAGCTCCTGTCGGATTTGCGATTCGAACAGATTCTTAGGCCAGACCCGGATATCACGGGGCTGATATCCATAGATATTGATGCGGCCGTTGATGGCATAATAATTTTTCTGATAATATTTTTGATACATCTCGGCCAGCATCGAATGCAAAAGCGCTTTGCCGATCGAGTCCCGGCATTGGGATGTATAGGCGGTTGTTTCTTCGATCAGTTCGGGAAGAATTTCATCATTCTTTTCCAGTTGATTTTTCATGGTTTCGATCCGGCTGCGGATATCAAGTGCCGTTTCCCGGTTAAGAGACGATTTGTTTAACTCCGACTGAAAAAGAGGAACAGAACAGGAGTCAGCCTTTCCGTTAAATAAAGTGCCGGTTAAAAGTATCAGCAAAAATAAAATCTTAATCTTCATATCTGTCTGGATTTTTCAGTTAAACAATTCCTTATAAACAGATAGATGCGGATTAACTGCAAAAATACGTGAACATACAGTTAATAAGTGGTAAAATCAGCTCAGTCTGTCGTAAGTGATGAAATGATAAGCATACGGATTCTTCTCATCAGCCGGAAAAGAGGCTTCGTCGGTTACCTGCCATTCCGTGGGTTCAATCATCGGAAAACGGGCATCGGCATCCGGAAATGAAGCATCTACGCGTGTAAGATAAATCCGGTCGGCCAGCTTCATGGCCTGTTCATAAATTTGCGAACCGCCGATGATAAACACTTCATCTTCTCCTGCACAATGATCCAGCGCCTGTTGCAGATTGCTGCATACAATACAGTTGGCGAAAGTTGCCTCGGGATTGCGCGTCAAAACGATATTGGTGCGATTGGGCAGGGCACCTTTGGGCAGCGAATCGAACGTTTTTCTACCCATAATAATGGTGTGACCGGTAGTCAGCGTTTTAAAATGCTTCATATCGGCAGGCATACGCCAGAGTAAATCGCCGTTTTTACCAATAGCCTGATCTTCGGAAGCTGCAACAATAATCGAAATGCGTGTCATGTCTGAAAAGGAATGAATAAATAATTTATACGGATACTTCGCCTTTGATGTGCGGATGCGGATCGTAACCGGTCAGTTCGAAATCTTCATAATTAAATCCGAAGATATCGGTTACTTCGGGATTGATGCGAAGCTGAGGCAGTGCACGTTCATCACGCGAGAGTTGCAGTTTTACCTGCTCCAGATGATTTACATAAATATGTGCATCACCCAGTGTGTGCACAAAATCGCCGGCTTTCAATCCGGTTACCTGTGCCATCATCTGTAGTAACAGCGCATACGAGGCAATATTAAAGGGCACGCCCAGAAAAATATCGGCGCTGCGCTGATAGAGTTGCAGACTCAGTCGGCCATTGGCCACATAAAACTGAAAGAAAGCATGACAGGGCGGCAGATTCATATTATCCAGATCGCCCACATTCCAGGCACTCACAATGATGCGTCTGGAGTCGGGATTGTGTTTAATGGTTTCTACCGCTTCGGTAATCTGATCAATGGAGCCGCCTTTATAATCGGGCCATGAACGCCACTGAAAGCCGTAAATATGTCCGAGGTCGCCATCCGGTCCGGCCCATTCGTTCCAGATCCGCACGCCGTGATCCTGCAGATATTTTACATTGGTATCGCCATTCAGAAACCAGAGCAATTCGTAGATGATCGATTTCAGATGCAGCTTTTTCGTGGTTAATACAGGAAATCCCTCTTCCAGATTAAAACGCATCTGATGACCGAACACACTGATTGTGCCTGTTCCGGTACGATCCTCTTTTTTAACGCCTTCGCGCAGTACACGCTCCAGCAGCTCTTTATATTGTTTCATGATGATTTGCTTTCTGACAGACAAAAGTAATACAATGAATTCAATAATCATAAAACCCCGCCTTAAATCGGCAAAGTATGTTGTAGAATCTAATTTTCCGTTAATCAATATTAATTATTAAAGTGTATATTTGCCGCATATCAACAGACGAATACTAATTTATAATATGTAAAATGAAAAAACTGGGTTTAGCAGTCATGGCAA
>CAMTPG010000038.1 GCA_947074335.1 uncultured Parabacteroides sp. | reverse complement strand
GGAGCCAGTCGCACACTGTCGGCTTTTCCGAATTCGTCGAGTAAGCGCAGTTCATACCAGCCTTTCAGTCCGTTTTTCTGACGGCGCAACCGGTCGATCACCCGTGTTTGTGCCGCATCCAGATAGGGATGCCGCAACAGCTCTTTGTATTCGGCACGATTTACGGGCAGTTTTACCAGTAATGTGGTATCGACCTCAAACCAAGGTTCGAGTTGGATATATCTGGCTTCATCCATGCCATAAAGTTCGCGCAACTGACTCACGGATGTATAGCCGCCCAGCAATTCGCGGTATTTCACAATGCGGCGTGCATACGAGGAGCCTATACCCGGAACCTGTTTCAGCAGCAGCGTATCGGCGCTGTTCAGCTCTACTTTTGTGCCGGCGGGCAGTTTCGATGATTTCGGGGTATAGACCGGTTTTGACCGGCCGGCCTTTTTTGCAGAGATAACCGGTTTACTTTCCACAACCGATGAATCAGCAGATACAGGCAGTGCAGACGCCGTAAAGCCGGGTTGCGGTTCGGGTGAAGTTTCCGGCTGAGCGGCCGGTTTATACAATAATAAAGAGGATATGCTGCAGATAATGAGTAATAACAGCAATGCGCGACGCTCGCCGTTCGAAAAATAGAAAAGTTCTTTCCAGTGCATAGTATCGGTTTTTTCAGGTTATTAAATCAGAGATGCGGGCGGATGAATCCGTTTATCCAATTCATCCGCTCACAAAGCTATGAAAACAATCGGACAATCCATTGAAGAACTCCCAGTTCATTCAGGAAAATAATGCCAATTGCGATAGGAGCCACAAATCTCATAAAAAATACATAAGTATTGAAGAAATGAAATGGAATTGTGCCCTGATTTGTCAGTTCGGCTTTCAATACTTTTCTGTCTACCCGACGTGCCACAAAGATACAGATCAGCATGCCGCCCAGCGGAAGCATAATTTTGGCTGTGAGATAATCCAGAAAATCAAAAAAGATCAGGCCGCCGATGGTCATATTTTTCAGTACGCCAAATGAGAGTGAGCTGATGATTGCCAGTACCGCTACACCGAACGAAACGATCAGTGCCGCCTTCCAGCGCGGGATGTTATATTCTTCATGTACATACGCCGTAGGTACTTCGTGCAGCGAAATGGTGGAGGTAAGTGCTGCAACAGCCAGCAGAATAAAGAAAACAGCCGACCAGACATTGCCCCATGGCAGTTGCTGGAATACATTAGGCAATGTAATAAATACCAATTCAGGTCCGGCCGTAGGTGCAATATTAAAACTAAAAACCGCAGGAAATATCATGATACCCGCCAAAATGGCAACCAGCGCGTCGAGCAGTGTGACTTCGAGTGCCGTTCGTTGCAATTTGGTATCTTTCTGGAAATAGGAGGCATAGGTGATGAGGCAGCCCATCCCGATGCTGAGCGAGAAGAATGCCTGTCCCATGGCACTCAGCACCACCGACGAATCGATACGGCTAAAGTCCGGTTTAAACAGGAATATCAATCCCTCCATGGCACCCGGTAAAGTAACCGAACGGATACAGAGCGCAATCAGAATAACAAACAGCAGCGGCATCATAAACTTAGAAGTACGTTCGATGCCTCCCTTTACACCCGAGATGATTACAATATGCGTGAGTGCAATAAAGATCAGTGTCCAGAAAATGGGCAGCCAGATTTCTGTAGAGAAAGCTTCGAAGCCGAGTTTGAAATCTTCGGCTGTTTTGCCATCCAGTCCGCCGCCGATGGCTTCGAAAATATACTGCAGTGTCCAGCCGGCCACTACCGAATAAAATCCGAGAATAAAAAGAGATGCCAGTACGCCGTTGTATCCGATCAGATGCCAGCGTGTGCCCGGAGCGATCTGTTTGAAGGCGCCGGCTGTATTACATTGCGTATGACGGCCGATGTAAAATTCGGTAAGCATCACGGGTAGTCCCAGCAGCAGGATGCAGAGGAAATAGATCAGCAAAAAAGCGGCGCCTCCGTTTGATCCTACCATGTAGGGAAAGCGCCAGATATTACCTAAACCTACGGCGCAGCCTACAGTTGCCAGGATTACGCCCAGTTTACTTCCGAAAGTGACTCTGTTGTTTTGTTCCATTTTGAAGCTTGGTTATTTGTTTGTAGTATTTACTCATTATTATCGATAATTCCGTCTTTGATGTGGATGATGCGGTCGGCATCGGATGCCAGCTGCTCATCGTGGGTCACGATGACAAAGGTTTGCCGCATCTTATCCCGCAACTCGAAGAAGAGGGCATGCAGCTCCTCTTTGTTTTTAGAGTCGAGACTCCCTGAGGGTTCGTCGGCCAGAATCACGGCCGGTTTATTGATTAAAGCGCGGGCAACAGCTACGCGCTGTTTCTCGCCTCCGGATAATTCGTTGGGTTTGTGTGTGGTACGCTGACTCATTCCAAGGAAGTCGAGCAGTTCGAGTGCCCGCTTTTCGGCAGCCTGGCGTTTTTCGCCGGCAATCAGAGCAGGGATCATCACATTCTCGAGTGCCGTAAATTCGGGCAACAGCTGATGAAACTGGAAAACAAAGCCGATCTGTTTGTTGCGGAATGCCGCCAGTTCTTTATCCGACAACCGGCTGGTGTCGGTGCCGTTGATGATGAGTGTGCCGCCGTCAGGGGTATCGAGCGTGCCCAAAATCTGCAACAGGGTTGTTTTGCCTGCGCCGCTCGGTCCCGCTATGGCTACCACTTCGCCCTCGCGAATGGTTAAGTCTATGCCTTTTAATACCTGTAATGAGCCGAAGCTCTTTGTAATATGTTGTGTCTGTATCATTTTAAATTTCTGATTACATAAGAGGCCAGATAACAGCCAAAAATAGCCGGCATATACGAAACGGTACCAGCCGTACTGCGTTTGCAGATTTCATTGTCTACTTCGATAATAGCCTCCGGATTGGCGATCTCGGTGGAATAAACCACCTGAATACCTTTATTGATGCCCATGCCGCGCAACCGTTTGCGCACCACTTTGGCTAAGGCGCAGTTGCAGCTCTTTGATAAATCGGCCAGCTGTACCTGCGACGGATCGGTTTTAGCACCGGCACCCATCGAAGAGACCACGGGGATTCCGAGGCGGTGTGCATGGTAGAGCAGGAAAACCTTCGGACTGACCGAATCGATTGCATCAACCACAAAATCAACGGGAGAGGAGGTAAGCACCTCTTCGGTACGTTCATCGCGCAAAAACTCGTTCAGGATGGTGAGTTTGAGTTCTGGGTTGATATCGAGCAGTCTGCGGCCCACAACTTCGGCTTTTGGTTCTCCCAATGTGGAGTGAAGAGCCGGCAGCTGGCGGTTGATATTACTTTCGTTGACGATATCGGCATCGATGATTGTCATCCGCCCGATACCTGCACGACATATCTGTTCGGCCGCATAAGCACCCACACCACCTAAACCAACTATCAAAACATGACTGTTTGCTAATTTCTCCATGCGCTTTTCGCCAAATAAAAGGGCTGTGCGCGTATTCCAACTATAACTCATCCGTAAGAATTTGTTTACAAAAATAATAAATCAAACAGAAAATCTCCGATTTGGGAGACAGATTTTAACTAAAATATGCCGATTTGTTACATTTTCTTCTGTAATTAATGATTTTTGCTGTTAATTGTATGTATTACTATTCATGTTGATTGACGGATCAGACTCTTTTTGTCTCTTTTGTAAAACGAATGGAATGTCATGCTGAGTCCGTTTAAATTAATAACCGGAAAGTTTTACGACTTTAAAAATCTGCTCTCATGCTCTTTTGATCATTAAAATAATTATGAAGGAAAATAAAATGAATGATTTGCCTAACAATAATTCATTTTTAGTTGTTTTTATTACCAGAGATTCTAATTGATTTGGTTGTAACAGGTTTGTAACATCCGGGAAACGGCATTGTAATATTTGTTTCAGATCTTTGTAACCGAATATTTAACAAACAATTATGGAGACATTCTATCTCTTTCTGGTCATTTTCCTTTTTCTGTTAGCGATAATCGATTTATCAGTCGGCGTTAGCAATGATGCGGTAAATTTTCTGAATTCGGCCATTGGCTCACGGGCAGCTTCCTTTCGGGTTATCCTGATTATTGCTGCTATCGGAATTTTTATAGGTGCCTCTTTATCCAACGGGATGATGGATATTGCAAGGCACGGAATTTATCAACCGCAATATTTCACTTTTCATGAGATCATGTATATTCTGCTGGCCGTAATCCTTACCGATGTGGTTTTGCTGGATGTGTTTAATTCGCTGGGAATGCCTACTTCTACCACAGTTTCGCTGGTTTTTGAATTGCTGGGTGGTACGGTAGCACTGGCCGTTGTTAAAATCTCACAGTCTGACGGTATCGACGGAGCCGTACAATTTGGCGAACTGATGAATACCAATAAAGCCTTTACGGTGATTCTGGGTATCTTCCTGTCGGTTGTTATAGCCTTCTTCTTCGGTGCCATAGTGCAGTATTTCTCGCGATTGCTGTTTACCTTCAATCTGAAAAAACATTCCAAATACTTTATTGGTCTGTTTGGCGGGCTGGCAGCTACAGCCATTCTTTATTTCATGCTGATTAAAGGGATGAAAGAGAGTTCGTTTATGAAAGGCGATCTGAAAGCGCTTATTTATGATAATACATTTTTAATTGTTGTAATTGCATTTGTGTTCTTCACGGTATTGATGCAAATTCTTTACTGGTTGAAAGTGAATGTGTTTAAAATTGTGATTCTGATGGGTACCTTTGCACTGGCGATGGCTTTTGCAGGCAATGACCTGGTGAACTTTATCGGCGTACCCTTAACCGGAATATCATCATATGTGGATTTCATGGCTAATAAAGGCACACTTACGGGTGATACATTTTATATGTCGTCGCTGCTTGAGCCGGCACGTACGCCCTGGTATTTTCTGGTGGGTTCCGGATTAATTATGGTGATTGCCCTGGCTACATCCAAGAAGGCACATAATGTGGTGAAGACTTCGTTGGATCTCTCACGCCAGTCGGAAGGCAACGAATCGTTTGCTTCATCACCCGTTGCCCGTGTATTGGTTCGTACCACCAACAATATGTCGAAAGGGATTTTAAGCATTACACCGGCTCGTGTAAAGAACTGGGTAGACAGTCGTTTTGTTAATCCCGAAGAATCGATCGATAAAAAGGCAAGCTTCGATTTGGTGCGCGCCTCTGTGAATGTAGTACTTTCCGGATTGCTGATTGCTGTGGGTACTTCGATGAAGCTGCCATTGTCAACTACTTATGTGGCCTTTATGGTAGCAATGGGAACTTCGCTGGCCGACCGCGCCTGGGGCCGCGAAAGTGCCGTATATCGCATAACCGGTGTACTTTCTGTAATTGGCGGCTGGTTTATTACGGCCGGTGCTGCATTTACCATCTGTTTTATTGTGGCACTGATTGTGTATTGGGGCGGTGTTATCGCCATGATCGCATTGATAGCCCTGGCGGTTTACATGTTGATTCATAATCATCTGGTATTCCAGCGTAAAAAGAAAAAAGAGGCCATGCAGGAGGCTGTAGGCAGCACAATCACTCAATTGCGGGATACAACCGATAAAGGTGAAGCACTTTGTCTGTTCCGCCGACACAGTCGCGAAGAACTTTGCAAGGTACTCGATTTTGCTTCTGATGTCTATGTGCGTTCTGTTCATGCCTTTATGGATGAGAACCTGCGTGAACTGCGAAAAGTATTGCACAATATAGAAGAAGAAAAGAGTTATCTGAAGCAGGTAAAACGAATGGGAACACTCGGTGTAACCCAGCTTGATCATGATATTGCGGTAGATAAAGGACTTTATTATTATCAGGGCAATGATTTTGCCAGCGAAATTGTATACAGCATTCGTCGCATGACAGAACCCAGCAAAGAGCATGTTGATAATAACTTCACGCCGCTCAGTGATCTGCAGAAAGAGAATTTCCAGCAGATGGCCGATCGTATCTTCTCGTATATGCATCGTTGTTCTGAGATGATTGAAAGCAATGATTATCATCGAATGCCTGATCTCATCAAAGAAGGCGGCGAACTTACGTCGAAACTTATAGCCATGAAGAAGGGTGAACTGAAACGTATTCAGGGTCAATCGGGCAGTACAAAACTGAGCATGGTTTATCTGAATATTGTTCAGGAATCGCAAAATGTAGTTTCATTCTCTGCGAATTTGATTAAGGTAAGTCGCAAATTCCAGAAAGAATAAATACCAAAATGAACGGCATTTATCACCGGAATAAATAATTTCTGAAAAATGGATGCCAATCCGTTTTTGATTCCCTTGCAAGGCAATTTAAATTTCACTGCAAGGGAATTTTATTTTCCTTGTGATGTGGTTTTCTCCCTGATTGCATCTCTGTTTTGATTCCTGAAATAACAGGCTCTTTTTATTCCGCTATTACCGTGAATAATCGGACGAAAAAATGCAGATAAAAAGTTGTTTTATCTGTATTCGATAGGCTGAGGCTACCTGATGCCTTTTCCGACAGGTTCAATAAAATGTCATTTAAATTGCCAGCAGCTCATTGATCAATGTCGAATCATTCGTCAGTCGCGGAATTTTATGCTGGCCGCCCAATTTGCCCTTCTGTTTGAGCCAGACATGGAATGTGCCTTCCTTTACCGGTTTAATTAACAGCGGTTGTAAAGAGATGTTTTTGTATCGCTTAGCTTCATAATCCGAATTCAGATCCTGCAGTTTGTAATCCAGCATTTCGGCAAAATAATCCAGCGAATCGGGCGTTTTTTCAAATTCGATTACCCATTCATGATATCCTTTGGCTTTATCGAGTATGAAACGCGGCCCTGCCGAATAATCTTTTACTTTAGAGCGAGTCATTTTTGCCACATAAGCAATCGCCTGATCGGCATTGTCTACCATCAGCTCTTCGCCAAAGGCATTGATATAATTTTTAGTGCGCCCCGTGATTATAAATTTATGCGGAAACTTCGAAACAAAACGTATGGTATCGCCAATCAGATAGCGCCATAAGCCGCCGCGCGTAGTGATCAGCATGGCATAATTCTGATTGATCTCCACTTCGCTTAACGGAATAACGCGTGGCGATTCCTTCTCCAGTTCATTCATCGGAATAAATTCGTAGAAAATGCCATAGTCCAGCATCAGCATCAGCGCCGGATCATCCGGATCATCCTGGATACCGAAGAATCCTTCAGAAGCATTGTATGTTTCCATATATTGCATCCGGTCCGAAGGAATCAGCGTCTGATATTGCTCACGATAGGGTTCGAAGTTGATACCACCATGAAAGAACACCTCCAGATTCGGCCATACTTCGGAAAGATTATCACGACCACTCTTTTTCAGCACCTCTTTGATGAGTACCAGCATCCACGATGGTACACCCGAAAGATTGCCTACATCCGATTGAAAGGTATTATCCACAATCGCCTTAATTTTACTTTCCCATTCATTCATCAGGATAATCTCTTTCGAGGGCACGCGAATCAGATTAGCCAACGGATTCATGTTTTGCAGCAATACAGCCGACAGATCTCCGCAGTGTGCATTCCGGTTTACCGGCGATGTGCTGTGCGATCCGCCCAGTATTAAACCTTTATGCGAGAAAAAACGGCTGTCGGGTCGGTTACGCAGATAAAATGAAATCGTATCGAAAGCGCCCTGATAATGACATTGCTTCAGAATATCGGAATTGACCGGAATGTATTTACTTTTATCGTGTGTGGTGCCGCTGCTTTTAGCAAACCAGGAAATTTTTCCCTGGCAAAGAATATCTTTTTCACCATTCATCATCTGTTCGATGAATGGTTTCAGCATATCATAGGTCTGAATGGGAATGCGCTGCACAAAATCAGTATAGGTTTTGATGGTTTTAATATCATACTGTAAACCCCAAATGGTTTGTTGTGCATTTTTAAGGATGGCAAACAGCTCATTCTGCTGAATGCTGTCGCTGTCCTGTGCAAAACGCTGCAGCGCCTTTTGCCTTGGAGTGAAGAGTGGAGATATGATATTTGTTAAAATCTTCATGGTAATCAGTGATTGTGTTACCTGCAAATTTATACATTCTCTTTTTATTTATATATTTGTTGGGTACTAAAATGATAAGATAATGAAAATAGGTATTCTTTCCTCGGGTGGCGATTGCCCCGGAATCAATGCAACTATACGCGGCGTTGGTAAAACTGCAATCATGCATTACGGAATGGAAGTAATCGGAATACATAGCGGTTTCATTGGCTTATTAAATAAAGATGTCGAACTTTTCGACGAGCGGCGCCTGTCGGGGATTCTTAATCTGGGCGGCACGATCTTAGGCACTTCACGCGAAAAGCCTTTTCGCAAACAACTGGCATCGGGCCTGGGCGATAAGCCCGAAATCATTCGGAAGAATTATGATGAGCTGGGACTGGATTGTCTGGTCTGCATTGGCGGCAACGGCACACAAAAAACAGCAGCTCTGCTTGCCGAACAGGGATTAAATGTGATCGGTGTGCCCAAAACCATTGATAATGATATCTGGGGCACAGACATAACTTTCGGCTTCGATACAGCAGTAAATATTGCCACGGAAGCAATCGACAGGCTGCATTCTACAGCCAGTTCGCACAAGCGGGTAATGGTAGTGGAGGTGATGGGGCATCATGCCGGCTGGATTGCCTTGTATGCCGGCATGGCAGGCGGTGCTGATGTGATTTTACTACCCGAACTGGGTTACGATCTGGAGAAAATCAATAAGACCATACTTGATCGTGCACATCGGGGCAAACCCTATTCGATTGTTGTGGTGGCCGAAGGATTGAAAACTCCCGAGAAAAAACGTCCGTCCGATTTTATCACACGCATGATAGAGGAACAAACCGGCATTGAATCGCGTGATACGGTGCTGGGTTATATTCAGCGCGGCGGTAATCCGTCGCCGTTCGACCGGAATCTGGCTACCTGCCTTGGCGGTCATGCCACGGAGCTGATTGCTAAACGTGAGTTCGGGAAGATGGTTTGCATGCGGGATAATCGTGTTTCGTCAGTGCCTTTATCCGAAGTAGCCGGTAAGTTAAAAGTGATTACACCAAAACATGATCTGATTATTCAGGGTGAACGGATGGGAATTTCGTTTGGTCACTGACCGGATTGATCTGGTTATCCTGCCGGTTTCAGGCCTCACTTGCTTCGGATGATGCAGGCTTATCACCGGTGTCATTTCCGGATGCGATCTTATCAGATGCAGTCTCTTTGGCAGGAGCTTCTTCTGTTTGAAGGTTTTCAGTCTGCGCAGCCTCAGTCTGTGTTTCTTCAGTCCGGAGCTTGTCGGATGAAACTTCATCGGATGTAGCCTCTTCAGGTAAATCGTCAATATGATCTTCTGCATTCTGATCGCCGGTACGTTTCTTTTTCAGCTCGGCAATGTATTGCTGGAATTCTTTATCGGTACGCAACTTCTTAATCGCCATTTTGGCTGCATTCTGCTGCGATTCTTTCTTTGAATAACCAATGCCCACACCCAGTTGCATGGTAGTATCCAGCATCACGGCAGTCTGGAACACCGGATTTCCGTCGTTATCGGTAAACGATTCAATCAGATCAAACGAAATATTGAATTTATTTTTCTGGCTCCACTCGATGAGGCTCGATTTGAAGTTCACCTCTTTGCGGGCAATCTTATCCAGATTGATATAGTTGCGGATCATGACATTTTCGATAAAATCGTAGCATACATCATATCCTTTATCCAGATAAATGGCACCAATCAATGCTTCGAGCGCATTGCCGTACATATGGTTGTTGTGGGTATTTACTTTGGCCGAATAAACCACCAGTTTATCCAGACCCAGTTCAACGGCGATGCGGTTTAATGTTTCGCGCTGAACAATTTTAGAACGCGTATTGGTGAGAAATCCTTCGCGTTTATTGTAGAAATATTTGTAAACGATACCGGCAACAGCAGCGTCTAAAATGGCATCTCCCAAAAATTCCAGTCGTTCGTTGTTCAGCCATTTCCCATTATTGCCCTCCACAGAAGAGGATTTATGTAAAAATGCCTGTTCGTAAAGCTGAATATTCTCAGGATAAAACCCCAGTATTTTATATAAAGATGAATAAGGCTCCTTCGATTTATTCTGTTGGAGCCTTATCCACTTGTATACTTTTCTTAGCACGTTACTTAACAAATTTTTTCACGATTGCACATGCATTGTGACCACCAAAACCAAAGGTATTTGATAAAGCCGCACGTACTTCACGTTTTTGAGCTTTGTTGAATGTGAAGTTCAGATTATAATCAATTTCCGAATCATTGTCTCCCTCTTCATGATTGATGGTAGGAGGAACGATATCTTCTTTCACCGACATCACACAAACGGCGGTTTCGATAGCGCCGGCTGCACCCAGCAGGTGACCTGTCATGGATTTAGTAGAGCTGATATTCAGTTTGTAAGCATGATCGCCAAATACATCTTTGATTGCTTTTGTTTCAGAAATATCGCCTACCGGAGTAGATGTTCCGTGTACATTGATATAATCAATATCTTCGGGTGTTAATTCTGCATCTTCGAGTGCATTTTTCATCACCAGTTTTGCACCTAATCCTTCAGGATGAGAAGCTGTAAGATGATATGCATCAGCAGAAAGACCTGTACCTGCAATTTCGCAGTAGATTTTTGCACCGCGTGCCAACGCATGATCTAATTCTTCAAGAATCAGACAGGCAGCACCTTCGCCCATGACGAATCCGTCGCGACTGGCGCTAAACGGGCGGGAAGCTGTTTCCGGCGAATCATTTCTTGTAGACAATGCATTCATGGCATTAAAACCACCAACACCTACAATGGCAATACTGGCTTCAGCACCACCCGAAACAATAACATCGGCTTTTCCCAGACGAATATAATTAAATGCATCCGCAATGGCATTGGTTGATGAGGCACAAGCTGAAACCGTAGCGAAATTCGGTCCTCTGAATCCGTATTTCATCGAGATGTGGCCCGAAGCCATATCAGCAATGATTTTAGGGATAAAGAAAGGACTGAAACGCGGTCCGCGTTCTTCATCATACGCCATGGCCTCTTCTTCGAATGAACGAATACCACCGATACCGGCAGAGAAGATTACGCCAATGCGGTCCATATTTTCTTTTTCAAGATCTAAATGCGAGTCTTCAACGGCTTCTGTTGCTGCAACCATGGCAAACTGTGCATACAAGTCGAACTTGCGTGCCTCTTTTCTGTCCATGTATTTCAGCGGATCGAAATCCTTTACTTCGCAGGCAAATTGAGTCTTGAATTTTGAAGCGTCAAAACGAGTAATTGGTCCGGCTCCACTTCTTCCGTTGATAATACCTTCCCATGTTTCGGGGAGGGTATTACCAAGTGGAGTGATAGCACCAAGACCAGTTACTACAACTCTTTTTAATTCCATACTTTAAAATAGAAGGATTGATTACTTCGCGTTAGCTTCGATATAAGCAATAGCGTCACCTACAGTTGTAATCTTTTCTGCTTGATCATCCGGAATTGAAATACCGAATTCTTTTTCGAATTCCATAATCAGCTCTACAGTATCAAGAGAGTCTGCTCCTAAATCATTAGTAAAGCTTGCTTCGTTAGTAACTTCAGATGGTTCTACACTTAATTTATCAACGATGATAGCTTTTACTCTTTCAGCAACTTCAGACATAACTTTTCAATTTAGATTATTAATACGAATATACTTTTTAAATTTGCAGTGCAAAGAAAAGAAATTTTTATGTAACAAAACAAATTTAATTCCCTAAAAATGCGGAAAACTGCACATTTTTTCTTTTCTTGTGCACTAAAATAAGTAACAAAATGATAAATATCGCGATTTTAGCTTCCGGATCAGGTACAAATACAGAAAATATGATCCGATATTTTGTTAAAAGTGAAACAATTAAAATTGCGCTTGTTCTTTCCAATCAATCCACGGCCGGTGTTCATTTACGTGCTGAGGCTCAGGGTGTGCCCTCGTTTACTTTTTCGCGATCCGATTTCAGTACCGGCGATGCCGTGCTTCGGAAATTGCGTGAATTCAGGATTGATTACCTGATTCTTGCCGGTTTTTTAAATAAAATTCCTGAAATAATCTTACAGGCTTATCCCGGTCGTATTTTCAACATTCATCCGGCTCTGCTGCCCAAATTCGGAGGTAAAGGGATGTACGGGCATTTTGTGCACGGAGCGGTTCTGCAGGCCGGTGAATCAGAATCCGGTATCACCATTCATCAGATTGATGCGCAATATGATGAAGGTGCCGTTTTGTTTCAGGCCACCTGTCCCGTTTTAGAAACAGATACGCCTGAAACGCTGGCTGCACGTGTTCATGAGCTCGAATATTTTCATTATCCCCGCGTCATTGAAGCACTGCTTACAAATTCAGACTAAACTGCAACATATAAGTACGCGGAGCGCCTAACGCCATAGGTCTGACCGAATAAGTTTTATTGAATACATTATTTACCATAAACTGAAATGAAGCTTCGCGGGTTACCTTAACGCCGCAACGCAAATCCACCACCCAATAGGGTTTATTGTTTTTCTCCCAATACGAATGAAGTGTTTCTCCGTTTGCATAACCAAAAAGCAATGTACGCACATAATCCATAATTTCGGGTTCAGCTTTCTGCCGTTCATCGATCATGAAATAATCTACTGCCAACGTTTTGCTTTTCCACTGGATATTTGTTCCCAGGTTGATGCGGTTCCATTGCAGGTCAAAGATTCCCTTTACGGTATTCTTCTGTCTGTATTTCAGGTATTTTGACGTATTCGATTTCTCTTTCATTTGCAGCGGGTCTGTATAAAGTGCTTCCGTTTTATTTTTTTCATCTTGTTTGCAATCTTCCGGCTCGATGAATACATAACCCAGATTATAGCTGAGTTGCAAATTCGGCCGGAACTGACAGACGCCATTTGTGCTGAGTTCCACACCATAGATCCGGGCTTTCGATA
>CAMTPG010000037.1 GCA_947074335.1 uncultured Parabacteroides sp. | reverse complement strand
AAGATTGCCAAAAAAGAGACACTTTATCGCATCTGTAAGAAATTTAATATCTCAAGCAACGAACTGATCGATCTGAACCCGAAACTCAAAGAGGGCGTAAAAGCGGGTATGGTCATCAAAGTACCGGTGCAAACCGAAACGCTTGTCACCACCGAAGCTGCTGCCGTAGCCAGCGAAAGTGATATCAATGCCTTGCTTTCGGCACAGAAAAATGCCCAACATGTAAGAGCCATCAAGGTTGCTATCCTGTTGCCATTTATGACAAACGAAGTGGTTACCTCATCCGGTTCGGCCCGTTTCATTGAATACTACGAAGGATTCCTGCTGGCTGTAGAGCAATTACGTAATGAGGGCGTCTCTGTTGATCTCTCTGTTTTTGATATCGGCGAAGGAACGAGCCAGCTGAAACAAATCCTGCGCGATCCGGAACTGAAATCCATGAACCTGTTGATCGGAGCCGTACAAAACGACCAGATTGCACTGGTTTCTGATTTTGCCCGCGAAAATCAGATCAATTATGTAATTCCTTTCACCTCCCGAAATGATGATGTGCTGTCGAACGCCTATATTTATCAGGTTAATACACCGCATTCGCATTTATATGCCAAAGCATCACAGGCCGGAGCCGATTTGTTTGGAAACGATAACATCATCCTCGTCAACATTCCCGACAAAGATGAAAAAGCCGATTTCATCACTTCATTCAAAAGTGAACTCGGTCAGCGTCTGATTCCGTACAAAGAGCTGGATTACAACAATGAAACCTTCACTACCGACTTGGAGAATCTGATGGATTCAACACGTCGCAATGTGGTGTTACCCACATCCAGTTCGCTCGAAGCGCTGAATAAAATCAGAACGCCCGTGCGCCTGCTGGCTGATCGTTTCCCCGAAAATCAGTTCACGCTCTTTGGTTATCCCGACTGGCAAACCTATACACGCGATTGTCTCGACGATCTGTTTGCGCTGGATACTTATATTTACTCGAATTTCTATGCCGACAATTTATCGAATGATGTAACCGATTTCTATACCAATTATAAAAAATGGTACAGCAAAAATCTGATCAACTCATTCCCCAAATATGGTATTTTAGGGTATGATACCGGCATGTTTTTCCTGACGGCCATCGATAAATACGGCACTGATTTCGGAAACCAGCTGAATCGGATGAATTATAAAAGCATCCAGACCGGTTTCGATTTTCAGCGTGTAAACAACTGGGGAGGATTTGTGAATACAAACATCTTCATCGTACATTACGGAAAGAATTTTAATGTAACCCGAACAGAAATAAAATGATTCGCAAACTAATACTCATCGTTATGCTGCCTTGTCTGGTAATTGCCGGCATGCAGGCCCAGAAAGAGGAATTCAGACAGGAACTGGCTATCGGAGCCTCGTTTGGAACCACATTTTCGCGCATTGATTTTGTGCCGAAAGTGAATCAGAAGATGATTATGGGTTACACCGGCGGTCTGACCGTGCGCTGGGAAACCGAAAAATACCTGGGTTTGCAGGGCGAATTAAATTTCGTTCAGCAGGGTTGGGAAGAGAAATTCGACAATGAGCCTTCGTACCGCTACAAGCGAACCATTAATTATGTGGAACTGCCCATTTTTACCCATGTCAGCTTTGGTTCGGATAAAGTAAAAGTATTTCTGAATGTAGGTCCGAAAATCGGTTACATGTTTTCCGAGAAAACCGACGATAACCTGAACGGCGCCGAAGCCAATCGGGTAAACGAACAGCATTATATGAGCGTTGAAAAGAAATTCGACTGGGGATTATGCGGCGGTCCGGGTGTAGAATTTCGCACCGGCATCGGTTATTTTCTGCTCGAAGGCCGTTATTATTATGCACTGGGCGATACCTTTAAAAGCCGGAAAGAGGATTTCTTCTCTAAATCGACTGCACAGGTTATTTCGGCCAAGCTGACTTATCTCTTCCCGTTGGGGAAAAAATAAAGAATACCTTAAATCTGATTTATTTATGAAAACTCCGATTATCCGTGTCGGAATCATGACAAAACCGGTTGTTGTGTTTTCATTGCACGGTCGCTACAAATTAGCCGGAACGGATCTTACGCTGACCGGCACTCAGACCGCCTCTTTACAACAGGGCAAGCTCTGCTTTCAGGATAAACATTATACATCACTGCTGCTTGAACCACAGGATGAACAGGCCTTTTTTGAGCTCGAAGCAGTAACCATCGGTGTTGATTTTCATTGGGAACGCCAGGAAAATCAATCGTTTCAGGGCGCACTCCGGCTCGAAACAGCTCCCGAAGGTTTGCTGGTTATTAACGAAATCGATATCGAATCGTATCTGCTCAGTGTGATCTCTTCGGAGATGAGTGCTCAGGCTTCGAAAGAGCTGCTGAAAGCGCATGCCGTGATATCGCGCAGCTGGCTGTTGGCACAAATCGGAAAGAGCGAGACGCTCCGCGAAGCAAGCCGGCAGCAACAAAGCTGTTTTCGTACCGAAGAAGAACTGATGCGCTGGTACGATCGCGAAGATCATATCGGCTACGATGTTTGCGCCGACGATCATTGTCAGCGTTATCAGGGCATTTCACGCAACACCACCCAAAAAGTAACCGAAGCGGTACGCGAAACAGCCGGCGAAGTAATCATGTATCAGGGCACACTTTGCGACGCCCGCTTTTCGAAATGCTGCGGCGGCGTAACCGAAACTTTCGAGCATTGCTGGGAGCCCGAACCGCATCCCTATTTAAAGGCTTTACGCGATGCCACGGAAACGGATCTGCCCGATCTGACACACGAAATGACAGCCGAAAACTGGATTCGCACATCGCCGGATGCGTTCTGTAATACTGCGGATAAATCGATATTAAGTCAGGTGCTCAACAACTACGATCAGGAAACCACCCGCTTTTACCGCTGGCAGATCCGATATACACAACAGGAACTGGCCGCACTCATTCAGCGCAAAAGCGACATTGATTTCGGACTGATTCTGGATCTGATACCGCTCAGTCGCGGCACATCCGGACGCATTGACCGGTTACAGATTATCGGCACCTCGTGTACTTATATAATAGGCAAAGAACTGGAGATTCGCCGCACACTCTCCGAAAGTCATCTGTACAGCTCGGCCTTCGTCGTGGATAAAGTGATGAATAGCGAAAACATACCCGAAGAATTTATTTTTACCGGCGCAGGCTGGGGTCACGGTGTAGGACTTTGTCAGATTGGCGCTGCCGTAATGGGTTCGAAAGGTTATGCCTATACTGCCATTCTGAATCACTATTTTCCGGATACGGAGATCATTCGTAAATATTAAAAAAAGTAAAGAATTGAGACAGCTCCGGCTGTCTCTTTTTTTGAGATAAAAAAAATGGCTGCATAAAATGCAGCCATTTCAAAGTTATTGTGTTTACCTATTTGTCTCCGGTTAAAAGATTAACCGGTCACCTTCACTCTCCCGAGCTACAGCTGACACAAAATAACAATAAAATCTACAGAATAGCAAATAAATTCTTTAAAATAACCAGAAGATTCAATGAACTGACCAATTTTTCCGGTAAAAATCATTTTTTAATCAGTTTATCATTTTTATATAATTTTATTTTATTGACAGGATGAACTATCTTTGTTCTAATTTAAATAATTCACCGATGAATCACTATACGATTTTAATCATAATTGCTTCTTACTTCGCCCTGCTTTTAATCATTGCCTGGATTACCAGTCATAAAGACAACAGCAACGAAGCCTTCTTTCTCGGCGATCGCAAATCACCTTGGATAATCGTTTCGATCGGTATGATCGGCACATCCCTTTCGGGTGTTACGTTTGTATCTGTGCCGGGCATGGTGCGCAATATTGATATGACTTATATGCAGACTGTTTTCGGATTTTTCTTCGGATATATTATCATTGCACAGGTTTTGTTGCCGCTTTATTACCGGCTGCAGCTTACCTCTATTTATTCGTATCTGGACGGGCGCATCGGGCGAAACAGCTATAAAACCGGCGCATCGTTCTTCCTGCTCTCGAAAACAGTTGGTGCGGCTGCCCGCTTGTATCTGGTGGTGCTGATTTTACAGCAATATGTATTCCGTATGTGGAACATTCCCTTTGCCGTAACGGTCATTATCTGTATTCTGATGGTCTGGCTTTACACCTATCGCAGCGGGATTAAAACCATTATCTGGACCGATACATTGCAGGCTTTATGTCTGATTGGCATGCTGGTGGTAATCATCTGGCAGGTAAAAGATAAGATGGATCTGAGTTTTCACGGTATGGCCGAAACACTCTATCAGAGTCCGCACTTCAAGATTTTCGAATTCAAAGACTGGCACAGCACACAGCATTTTGCCAAACAATTTCTGAGCGGCATCTTCATTACCATTGTGATGACCGGACTGGATCAGGATATGATGCAGAAAAACCTCTCCTGTAAAAATCTGAAATCGGCACAGAAAAATATGTACACTTACGGCTTTGCCTTCACGCCGGTGAATTTTCTGTTTCTCTGTCTGGGCGTGTTATTAATCACCATGGCCGCACAGCATCACATTACTTTGCCGGCGATGAACGATGATATTCTGCCCATGTTTTGTACTTCGGGCCTGCTGGGCAGTTCGATTCTGGTATTTTTTACCATCGGGATTATTGCAGCCGCCTTCAGCAGTGCCGATTCGGCGCTTACGGCTTTAACCACCTCATTTTGTGTGGATATTCTCGGCATCGAAAAAGAACAGGCCATGCAGGCCAAACGCACACGTCTGGGTGTTCATTTGGGTATTTCCATTCTTTTTGTGCTGATTATTCTTATCTTTAAGGCGGTAAACAGCCGCAGTGTAATCGATGCCATTTATATGATTGCCTCGTATACCTATGGTCCGCTACTTGGTTTGTTCGTATTCGGACTCTTTACCAAAATGCAGCCGCGCGATAAATATGTGCCGTTTGTCTGCATCCTTTCGCCGATAATTTGTTATATTACTGATACATTGGTAAAACAACATACCGGCTATGTGTTTGGTTACGAGATGCTGATGCTGAATGGCGGCATCACCTTCTTCGGACTCTGGCTGTGTACATTGAATCAAAAAAACTCATTAAACTAAAGAATATGGAAATTAAAAGCGCCGAATTTGTAATCAGTAACACGGATGTGAAAAAATGTCCGGCAGGCGATTTGCCCGAATATGCATTTATTGGCCGCAGTAATGTGGGAAAATCTTCGCTGATCAATATGCTGACAGCGAAAAAGGGATTGGCCATGACTTCGCAAAAACCGGGTAAAACTCTTCTTATTAACCATTTCCTGATCAACAAAGACTGGTATCTGGTAGATTTACCGGGCTATGGTTTTGCACAGCGCGGCAAAGAGGGACGCCAAAATATCCAGCGCATCATCGAAGATTATATTCTGGAACGCGAACAGCTTACTAATCTTTTTGTGCTGATCGACAGTCGGCATGAGCCGCAAAAAATCGATCTCGAATTTATGGAGTGGCTGGGCGAAAACGGTGTACCGTTTGCCATTATCTTTACTAAAATTGATAAGATCAGCAAAGGCAAACTGAAAGAGAATCTGGATCATTATACAAAAACGATGCTCGAAACATGGGAAGGACTGCCTCCTATCCTGCTCTCTTCGTCGGAAAAGAAAGAGGGACGCGACGAGATTCTCGATTATATTGACGAGATCACTAAAAGTCTTGCCGAATAATCCGGATTATCGGAATTAAAAAAGGGGATAATTCCACCGCGAAACGGTCTGGAATTATCCCCTTTTTCTGTTTAGTATGGAAACATGCGTATCGTTATCCCTTAATATACTGACTGCCAACCACTAATCATTTCACTTCGATACACTAAAAACTTATTGTACAACAAAAGAGCAACTCATTGTACAACATATATGCCTTTTGTTGTACAACATAACGGTGTTTTGTTGTACAACAAGTTGTCAGTGCTTCATTATGCCGCAAATAGTGCATCGTTATCCGGCAGATAAGGGTTGGTTATGCAAAAAGCAAATGCCGTTTATCTGCCGGATAATTGTGTTTAATAGCTCAAGCGACAACCTACGAAATAACTGCGCGGAAGTCCCGGGCCATAAATGTATTTTGAATCGCGCTCGGCTCCCTGATCAAAATCGTTTTGATAAGCATTGAATACATTTTGCACGCCGGCATTAACCTGCAGTGTAAGCGATTTATACAACGGGATATCGTAAGCGGCACGAATATTCATATCGAAGAAACCGGGTGTGGATACTTCGCAATCCTCTTCAATATAACCGGCCAGGTGCTGAACCAGCATACTGCCGGTGTAGGTTCCGGTTACAGAAAGCGAAAAACGTTTTACCGGTGTCATGATGGCTGTGAAATAGCCGTAAAAATCGGGCGTGCGGAACATCCGTTTTTGGGGCAACAGGTTGGGATTGCTTTCGCTCCAGGTCATTGCCTCTTTGTAACGACTGCGCTGAAACGTAGCGCCCGCCTGCAGCGTAAGCCAGGAATAGGCAATACGTCCTTCCATGTTTACACCCATTACACGGGCTCCGGCTCGGTTACGACGTTCGAAAATCAGATTGCCCAAAGCATCTTCGCCATTCTCTTCGAGGAAAAACACATGGCTCAGATCAGTATAAAAACCTTCAACCATAAAGTTGGTCTGCAATCCGCCGAAACGACGATACCAATCGACCGAAGCACTCACACTTTTCGAATTTTCTTCTCTCAAATCATCCGCCAGCTGGATAATGGCCACATCACCGCCCACGGCAGCCACGTGCAAATCTTCATCGAAAGCCTGTGGTGCGCGGAAACCGCTCGAATACGACAGACGGAAATTGATATCGTCGGTCGGATTATAGCGGATGTTGGCTCGTGGACTGAAGATGACATGATCGATCAGGTTGTGTTTATCGAAACGACCGCCGATCAGGAAACTCCAGCGGCTGGTGCGCCATTCGTTTTGCAGAAATAAGCTTCCGATGTGTACTTTCTGATCAACAACGCGGTTGTAACCTAACATTTCGTCGCGCAAATCATCATAATTATATTCGAGTCCGCCGGTAAACTGAGCCGGCATGAACAGCAGTTTTTCAAATTCATACGAATACTGACCGCCACCCACAAAAGTCATATCGGTTGTGCGGCCGTAAGCATCCAGATTCATATTGGTACCGTAATAACTCTTACGGTTGGTGTGTTGTGCGGAAGCGTATAAATTCATCCGGTGACTGTAATCGCGCGAAGAGAGATCAAATTTCAGACCGCCGCCATTGATGGTGTGATCGGTTTGTTCGGCAACCAAAGCTTCGTGCGGAGGCAGATTTACCTGATCGCCGCCGCGACGATATTCGGTAATATTATGAAACTCCATTGTTACTTTGGAGTAATCGCTTGTTTTCAGAAAAGAACGGAAACCAAGTGTGCGCGCCTCTATTTTTCCCAGTTCGGTAAATCCGTCGCCATCGTGATCGTAAGCAGAACGATGACGACTCTGACCGAAAAGATAAATACCTGCTTTATTATCATCTGTAATTAAAGAAGCATTCAGTGTTGTATTATTATCGGGACGTTTGCCGCCCACCATCATCAGCGAGTGTGAAATTTGCGCTGTATTTCGCAACGGCTCTTTGGTAATGATATTGATGGTTCCCGCAATGGCTGAAGAACCGAAAAGCGCAGAACCGCCGCCGCGCATCACTTCAACACGTTCGATCATGTTTGCCGGAATTTGTTCGAGACCATAAACACCCGTTAATGCGCTGAATATCGGGCGACTGTCTACCAGAATCTGTGTATAAGGACCTTCCAGTCCGTTGATACGCACCTGCTGGAAACCACAGTTCTGACAATTGTTTTCCACACGCACACCGGGTTGAAAATTCAAACCGTCGGCCAGCGAAACAGCGTTGGAGGCTTCGAATGTTTTGCCATCGAGCACATTAACCAGCGAAGGAGCCAGACGGCGGGTTGTTTCGTTACGATTGGCAGAAACCACGATGCCATCGAGTGACATAGATTCTTCTTCGGCTTCAAAATTCACTTCAATTGTTTTTCCTTTTTTCAGTTTCACCGGAATTTCAATCGTTTTATAGCCCAACGATTGCATGCAAAGCATAAAATCTCCTTCCGGTACATTTTTCATATAATAATGTCCGGTTGCATCGGTAGTTGTACCAATGGTTGTACCTTTTAAAAAGATGGTGATAAAAGAGAGATGTTCACCTGTTTTTTTGTCGATCACATGACCGATAATATTGGCGTCTGAAGGGTTCAGAACGGGTTTGTCGTCGGCATGCAATGTTGCAACAAAGCATAACATGCCCAACAGACAAGCTATTATTTTATTCATTTAATTAGTGTGTGTGTTAAGTAGAAAATCCTTATTAGTTATTCGCATATAAAAGCACAGCTTCCGCATGAAAAAGCAGAATACTGACATATAGATGATTGAGATTCAATACAAATAAGTAATTAACTTAACAGGGCTGGTGGTGCACGCAGCGAAAAAGATATTTTTTGGACAGGCTGAAATGTAGTAAGTAAAACAGCCGTTTCGATCTGGATAACCGGTCCGGAGTAAAAAGATAAAGTCAAAGGATGAACCGCTCCATCTTCTGTAGAAATAGCCGAAAGTTCATGGAAAAGCTGAATTTCTGCAAAAGAATTGTGGTGGTGAACAGGCGCATCAGCTTTCTTTTTGAAAGGATGTGAGTGAACAATAGTAACTCCGTCTTGTACGTGAACGTGGAGAAACAACGAAATGTCGCCGATGTACGCTATAAAGAGTACGGGCAGCAACCATTTAAACAAATGAGTCCATGTTTGTTTCATAACCTGAGTCTTCTTCACCATCGCCTGACAGCATACAAAGGTAGAATAAAGTATCGGGATGTACAAATTATCATCATTATTCGAACGAATAATCGGTTTTTATTTAAATTCTTTATCTTTTTATATCGAAAAAAGAACATTCAGAAACAGAATAGCATAGCAACTGCAAAATAAAACCCATCGCGAATTTAAGAGTCTTTAAAACGAAAATAATAATTCAAATCTATATAAAAGTTAAAAATAAGTTTTTATTTTGCTATTCCGGAAATAAACCACATATATTTGTGTGATTTTTAAATAAAATTATAGTCGTGACATTAAAACGTTTTGGCGTATCACTGGAAGATGATCTGTTGGAAACTTTAGATCAATATGTAATCGACAATGGATTTGCAAACCGTTCGCAGGCACTTCGTTTTCTGATTGAAAAGAATGTGGCCGAAAAGAAATGGCAATGTAATCATATTGTGGCCGGAACGATTATTATCATGTATAATCAGGAAAAAAAAGATATAGCATCGCGTATTGTCACCATACAGCAACATTATCAGGATGTTATCCTCTCGTCAACGCAATATTATATCAATAAAAACTTTTGTCTGCAAATCACAACGGTGATGGGAACGGCCAATCGTCTGACAGAACTGGCAGACCGTTTAACTACACTTAAAGGTATTAAACATGGCAAACTGGTAATGAGCAGAGCAGATTGAACATCCTTTTTTTTGCTCCATGGGTAACACCAATTTAATTTATCGTAGCATCATTGATGCGAATTAAATGGATTTATCAAGCATAAAAAACGATCATATCTTATCAGAAAAAAGTTTATCAGAAAATAATTATACAATCATTTATCATATTATGAGATTAAACATTTCTTTTTTATTTGCTTTTGCTTTAACATCAGGAACAGCGCTTGGACAATCTGACTACCCACTGAATCAGCAATTTAAAACCGATAGTATCCAGCAGATTCAGGATATCGTGGTAACGGGAACCAACATGGCTACCGAAAATAACAAATTGCCTTACAGCATCAGCATTGTTTCAAACAAAGAAATCGAAGAGAGCGGACAAAGTAAATTATTAAATGTGTTATCCGGACGTGTGCCCAGTTTATTTGTTACCGAGCGCGGCATTGGCGGGTTTGGAATTTCTACAGGCGGTTCGGGTGCAATCAAAATTCGCGGCGTGGGCGGTTCGCCGACCAGTCAGGTGTTGATGATGGTGGACGGACAACCGCAGTTTGCCGGCATTTATTCGCACCATGTGGCCGATGCCTATACTACCGATTATGTGGAAAAAGTGGAAGTTATACGCGGACCTGCATCCGTTCTTTATGGATCGAATGCCATGGGCGGCGCCATTAATATCATTACCAAACATGCGCGACAGGAAGGCGTGCGTACTACACTGAATGCGCAATACGGATCATATAATACCTCTAAATTTGATTTGACAAACATGACGCGTTTCGGTAAATTCAGTTCGCTTGTTGCATTGAATTACGACCGGACCGACGGCTATAAAAAGGATTTTGATTTCAAACAGGGCGGCGGTTATGTAAAACTGGGTTATGATTTTACTGAAAACTGGAATGCTACCATGGATTATAATCTGACTAAATTTACCGGCAGTGATCCCAGTTATGTAAGTGAAGAGAATCCGGATCCTTACAAACAAAACATCATTCGCGGAGCTACTTCGTTGAATGTCAATAACAATTATGGTAACACTTCGGGTAGTGTAAAGTTGTTTTATAGTTATGGCAATCATTTTATTTATGATCCGCGACCTTTTCATTCGTTGGACGATCATTTCGGAATCATTGCTTATCAGTCGTTTTCGCTGTTTAAAGACAATGCCTTTACGGTAGGTTTGGATTATACACATTATACCGGCGAAATCAAAATGTCGGGCGGCACGGCACATACCGAAGGCAGCGTGTCGACAATCGGTAAAAAGAAGGTAGACGAAACCGCACCCTATATTTTAGCTTCGCAGGGATTATTTAACGACTGGATCAATCTGAATGCAGGATTGCGTTTTGTGATCAACGAAAAATTCGGGAACAGCTGGATTCCGCAGGGCGGTATTACACTTTTCCCGAAAGGCAATTCGATTGTAAAAGGCTCTGTGGCAAAAGGATATCGGAATCCGTCGTTTCGCGAGCTTTATTTGTACAGACCGGCTAATCCGGATCTGCGCCCCGAATCGATGATGAATTATGAAGTTAGTTTTACCCAGTATCTGCTGCAACGCACACTGCAACTGGAATTGACCGGTTATATTTCGCGCGGTAAAGATCTGATTCAGACAGTTGCCCGCCCGGATTTAGGTCATCCGCTAAACGAAAACACCGGCAAATTCAAAAATAAAGGGATTGAATTTTCTGCTCTGTATCATATTCTGTCGAATCTGAATGTCAATGCAACTTACAGCTACATGCATACCGATTTAAAAAATCTGACAGGCGCACCAAAAAATCAGTTGTTCTTTGGTATCGATTATCAACCGATTCGCCAGTTACGTTTTGATGTTCAGGTAAAACATATCGGCGGATTGTTTGTGGCCGAAGATGTAAAACATCAGAATTATACATTGCTGGATACAAAAATAACCTATTATCCTGCAACCGGAATTGAGCTTTACGTATTGATTGATAACATACTGGACCAGAAGTATATGATCAACTATAATTATCCGATGCCGGGATGTATGGCTTTTGGCGGCGTGAAAGTTCGCTTCTAACTATGTTAATTTTATGATTCTTAACCTGATCTCTGCATCAAAACTGCTTAAATTTTGTTATTAAATTAGATAGATACAGCAAAATGATCTAAATAAATTAATACAATATGATAAAAAAGCTTTTGATCAGAGATCTGACACTTCGCGATGGCCAACAATCTTCATTCGCCACACGTATGACGCAACCACAAATCGACGAAGTATTGCCTTTTTATAAAGATGCCGGATTTTATGCCATGGAGGTTTGGGGCGGCGCTGTTCCCGATTCAACTATGCGTTATCTGGGAGAAGATCCCTGGGAACGATTGGAAAAAATCAAAGCGGCAATCGGAAAAAGTTCCAAGTTAACCGCACTTTCAAGAGGAAGAAACCTGTTTGGCTACGATCCGTATCCGGATCATATCATCAAAGGATTTTGCAAACTTTCCATTGAATCGGGAATCGATATCATGCGTATTTTTGATGCCCTGAATGATGTGGATAATATCAAATCGACCGTAAAATATGTAAAACGCTTTGGCGGTATAGCCGATTGTGCGGTTTGTTATACCATCGATCCGTATCACTCGCCGGTAGAACGTATCATCGCTGCTTTACATGGCCGGCCGCTGCACAAACCGGTTTTTACCAACGAATATTTTCTGGATAAAGCACTTCAGATGGAAGGTCTGGGAGCCGATATGATTACAATCAAAGACATGAGCGGACTGATTCCTCCTGGACGAGCCGCCGAACTGGTCAGACTGTTTAAAAAGCATCTGAAAACACCGATTGATTTTCATACACATTGCACGCCGGGATACGGACTGGCCTCTGTTTTGGCTGCGATTGTAAACGGCGTGGATATTGTAGATACAAATATTTGGTATTTTGCCGGCGGAACAGGCGCTCCTGCTGTCGAATTAATTTATGTATTCTGCAAAAAGATGGGTATCGAAGTAGATATCAATATGGAAGCGATTGCCGAAATCAACAAACGGTTATTTGATATTCGCAAAGATCTTTCGCTATTTGATAATAATAAGACATTCCCCAAGCCATTCAATCCCCTCGAAGATAAAATGCCGACCGAAGTAGATCGTTTCTTTAATGATGCCATTAATGCGGCACGCAAGGATAAAGAGGGCGATATGTTA
This sequence comes from uncultured Parabacteroides sp., assembly GCA_947074335.1. Lineage (GTDB taxonomy): Bacteria > Bacteroidota > Bacteroidia > Bacteroidales > Tannerellaceae > Parabacteroides. The sequence continues at coordinate 247 of CAMTPG010000037.1, read as the reverse complement.
CTTTTCTGTCGTGCTATCGAAGAATATTTCGATTTCCCCGAACCGAATGAGCTGGTTAGAAAAGCCCAGATTCCGGGCGGCATGTATTCGAATATGCTGGCACAACTCAAACAGCTCGGTCAGATGGATCTGCTGGAAAAGGCCATGGAATTGATTCCGAAAGTACGAATGGATGCGGGATTGCCGCCATTAGTTACGCCAACCAGTCAGATTATCGGAGCACAGGCTGTATCGTGTGCACTCGATC
>CAMTPG010000036.1 GCA_947074335.1 uncultured Parabacteroides sp. | reverse complement strand
ACCCCGTTACCCGCACGCATCCCGTATAGTGCGGCCGATCCGCCTTTCAGTACTGAGATCGATTCGATATCGTCGGGATTGATAGCGCTCAGTCCGGCTCCGTAGTCTACGTTGTTGTCGGTAGTTGAGGAATTCGACATCGGAACACCATCTACCACAATCAGCGGTGTATTATCGGCAAACGAAGAGCTTCCGCGAATGGTAATACGCGATGAGGCACCCAACTGTCCGCCGGCAGATGTGATTTGCAAACCGGCTACTTTTCCGTTCAGTGCTGCGGTTACATCGGTAGGCGAGGTACGGGTCAGATCGTCGCCGCTTACATTTTGTACCGAATAGCCGAGCGACTTCTTGTCGCGACTGATGTTAAGAGCCGTTACAACCACATCCTGTAAAACTTCAGAATCCGATTGCATCAAAATCTTCAGGTTTGGTGCTACCCGAACTGTTTGCGGCTTCATGCCGACATACGAAATAGTTAATTCATTTTCGGGTGATAAATCGGAAATAATGAAATTCCCGTCGATATCGGTTATTGTTCCCCGATTGGTTCCCACCACAATAACAGAGGCGCCGATCACCGGCTCATTGTCGTCGGCGGAGATAACCGTACCGCTGACGTTCATCGAATTTTGTGCCGAAACAAGGCACACGCTCATCAGTAACAATGTGAGCATTGTTAAAAATCTTTTTCCCATAAATCCTCTAATTGTTTTGATTTTTACTCTAATAAAATCAGTCTGTATATATTCTTTTTATCTTACCATAACTTCGGCCAGTTCGGGATAACCCGCTTTAACCGGAATGGTGTTGTTATCCATTGCGGCATTCAGTGCGAGCCAGGCCACAATGGCAGCATCTACTTTTAAATCGTCGAGTGCAAGTCGTTCGTAGGTATCCATCACCGTGTGATACGTGCGGCGATATTCGAGCGGATCCTGAATAAACTGGTACGCAGGCAATCCGAGACGATTGAAGGTAACATGGTCGGTGCTGCCCGTTTTGCGCAGTGTCAGTGTGGTGAATCCCAGCGATTGCAGCGGCTCCATCCAGGCTTCCATAAAGGGAACGGCGGCATCATTTTCTTCCAGATAAATGCCTCTGAAACGACCGGAGCCGTTATCCATATTCAGATAAAGAGCGAAATCGTCGTATTCGGGTAGTTTCTTTTTGTCTTTTGCATCATACAACCGGTTATTTGCGTATCCTCTTGATCCGTACAATCCCTGTTCTTCACCGCCCCATAAGGCAATGCGGATGGTGCGACGCGGATCGATACCCAGTGCTTTAATAATACGCATGGCTTCCATCATCACGATGCAGCCCGATGCATTATCGGCAGCGCCGGTTCCACCATGCCATGAATCCAGATGTGCACCAATCAGTACTATCTGATTTTTCAACTTCGGGTCAGTGCCCGGAATTTCGGCAATCACATTGTTAATCTGCTGATTATCTGTAAATGTATTATTGATATCCAGCTCCATGGTCACTGATTGCCCTTTTTTCAGCATTCGTACCATGCGGCCGTGATCTTCGATTGGCAGGATGATTTCGGCAACCGGCTCCGAATCACCTGATTTATATTGTACACCGCGCGAAGAGGGTACATTAAATGAACCGCTTCCGCTGATTACTGCTAATGGCTGTTCTTCGGTCAGAAAGGCACTGATTAGTTGCTGCAACTCCATCATGGCTTTAAAATCGCCGGTCATCGGCGGGCGACGACGATCGGGTGCAGGGCGCGGATCCTGTGCCATTTGTGCCAGTTCGTCGGCTGTAAGGCGCTTGGCCAGCGGTTCAAACGACATTTCGAAGGTCTGGGTAACCGGCATCAGCACGATTTTTCCACCCAGTTGGCCTTTGTACTGTTCAAGGTCATCGGCTGTTTTAGCCTCAAATAAAACACAATCGCCCGAAACCAGTCCGTTGGTACTTCCCGTCCAGGCCTTCGGGTTTGCGGCAAAACTGCAATAGTAAGGAGCCGTCATAGCCACATAGGTTTTATTGTTGTCCCAACCGCCTTTGGCAAATTCGGTGGCAAATTCGGTGCGCGGATTTGCCATCTCCATTTCGATTAATTTATCCACCACCATGTTTTCTGCACGCAGTTTCATTTGCGAGGCAGCCAGACGCGGACCTAAATCATCTGTCATAAACTGTGATAAAGCTTCAATTTGCGAGTTGTTGAACGCTTCGTTTTTTACCTGATAGGCAAGGGAGCCCGATAAGCAGGTCTGCGCATAACCAATACCATTTACAAATAGCGCAGATGTTAATAACCAAACAATCTTTTTCATAATCCTAAATATAATTTAACCTAACAATCATTTGCAAATGTATAGATAAAAATTATATAAACAAGCATAATGATATTAAATATTTATTATATATTAAATAAAGATATCAAACAATGAATATACGTATTAAAATAATCAATACGCGTAGTTTGTATGCGTGTATTTGGTGATTTGTAAAATTAACATATTAGGATTAATCAGGTTTGAGATTCAGTAAGTTTATGATTTAATCTTTTTCGGGTTAGATTTTGCTTGATGGCAGATTGCGAATCAGCTCTGTTTTTAGAGGTTTTTCTGTTGAATTGACAGATTGTAGGCTGAACGGATTGTTTCTGTTTTGTCTTTGCAGTTATTTTCAGCATAAATGGCCATTAATTACAATCGTAGTTTATTCCGATTATTTTTTCCTGAATAGTCTTTAATAAATATATCGGCATGTTATCTCTTTTTATTTATACCGTATAAATTTACTCTTTTTATAGTGAAGAATTGTCGGGCCGATTAACATCAACCCTACAATCTCTTGCAACAAAAAGTAAAAAAGAAAGGCACCCGTTTAACAACGAATGCCTTCTTTTTGTGTGAGATAGAATCTATTATCCCATATTTTGGAAATATTCTAATTTATACGGATTGCGATATTCGTACCAGTATAAGCGGTGTGCCTGTGCCTCTTTGTCATTATTGAAACTCAGTGTAGCCGGATTCCACTGAATCGGGCGACCCAGTTCGAGAGCCATATTAGCCAGACAACACAATGTATTTGTGCTGGTGCCTACTTCTACGGGAGCAATCGGATTTTCGCGCGAGCGTACACAGTCGATAAAGTTCTGCATATGCGGTGAGCTGATTTCGTATTGTCCGGCAGCCACGACTTCCTCTTTCTTCGGCAGTTTAGAAGGATCCGAGCATTCGATATAACCGCGAGCCACTTTCAACCAGCCGTTATCGCCGATAAACTGGATACCCTGAGCTCTTTCGCTGTCTTCGCGATAAGGCTGTTCGGTCATCACGATGCCATTGGCATATTTCATGGTAGCATACGGAGTTCCCTGATATCCTTTGGGTATAAATTCTACCGGACCCGAGCCGTCCATACCGATGGCAGCCTGTGCAATATCGAACATGTGTGCGCCCCAGTCGGCAGTAAATCCGTTACCGGTTTCCTGATACCAGCGCCATGCGCCCCAGAGTTTTTCGTTTTGTTCGGGATCAACCGAGATCGGCGGACAGAGATCGGGATGATAATGTATCTTCGGATCATTGAGCGGTCCCATCCACTGATTGAAATTCAAATTGGCAGGTACCGGCATTTCCGGCAAATCGAGCGGGGTTGGAGGTGCACCTACACGGGCATAGATCTTTTCTACATGACCGATGTCACCATTCTGTACCATTTGGATGGCTTTCTGGAATTCCGGGCTTGAGCGTTGCTGGCTGCCTATCTGTAATACACGGTTGTTATCGCGTACGGCACGGGTTACGGCCAGACCTTCGGTAATGGTGTATGCCAATGGTTTTTGCAAATATACATCTTTGCCGGCTTTACAGGCATCGATAGCCATGAGTGCATGCCAATGGTCCGGTGTACAAACCTCTACGGCATCAATATCTTTGCGGTTCAGCAAATCTTCGTAAAATTCATATACATCACAACGTTCGTTCATGTTGTTTTCTTTCTGCCATTTGCCAACGCGGCGTCTGAAACGTTCGCGTTTCAACGAATCCACATCGCAGGCTGCGGCTACCTGAACACCCGGACAGGTGCTGAAACTTTTAAAATCGGAAAGTCCCTGCTGGCCTAATCCGATAAAACCGAGAACAACACGATCGCTGGGTGCTATACGCACCCCGTTTTGCGCCCAACTGGGCAAAATCGTCAAACTGGCCAATCCTAAAGCGGATAGCCCGAGGAATTTACGACGCGAAATTCCTTCCTGGGAATTTTTTTTCATGGTCATTAGATAATAATAATTGAATTTAACAATGTTTGCAACAAATGTAGAAATATTTTAATAAAAACCAAGTGATGTAAATATGTTTAAAAAGCATATTTTGAATAGTAGCGGATAATTGCGTTAAATTTTGTGATATGCTGCTATCGGTTTTAGTGTTTTTTGTACTATATTTGAACTATCTTATTATCTAATACAAATTGAACATGACAACACGAAGAGATTTTATCCGGCAGATGGGCTGCATCGGTGCCGGACTCAGTTTCAGCCCTTTCTTTATTAAAGCAGCTTCCGATAAAATTAGTGCAAACGATAAAATCGGCATCGGTTTAATTGGTTGTAACGGCATGGGTTTCTCTAACCTGCAGGCCTTTTTGCGTAATCCCGAAGTAGAATGTGTGGCATTGGCCGATATCGATACCAATGTATTGAACAAACGTGCAGCCGATACCGAAAAAATTACCGGTAAAAAGGTAAAACACCTGTATAAAGACTGGCGCAAACTGATTGATAATAAAGATGTGGATGTGGTAATTGTGGGTACGCCTGATCACTGGCATTGCCTGCAAATGGTGGCTGCCTGCGAGGCCGGCAAAGATGTGTATTGCGAAAAACCGCTGGGTAACAGCATCGAAGAGTGTAATATCATGGTGAAAGCCGCACAGCGCTACAACCGCGTGGTGCAGGTAGGCCAATGGCAGCGCAGCGATCCGCACTGGCAGGATGCCATGGCTTTTGTGCATAGCGGACAGTTAGGTAAAATCCGTACCGTGCGTGTGTTTTCGTATCAGGGCTGGTGTCCTTCGATTCCGGTGCAGGCCGACGGCTCCGTGCCCGATGGCGTAGATTATGATATGTGGCTGGGTCCGGCTCCCGACCGTGCCTTTAACTCGAACCGCTTTCATTTTACCTTCCGCTGGTTTTGGGATTATGCGGGCGGCCTGATGACAGACTGGGGCGTGCATCTGCTGGATTATGCGCTGTATGGTATGCAGGTTACTGCACCGAATTCGATCATGGCCTCGGGCGGTAAATTCGGCTATCCGGATGATGCCTGCGAGACACCCGATTTATTACAAACAATCTATACCTTCGACGATTTTACGGTGATGTGGGATCATGCTATCGGTATCGACGACGGCGCTTACGGACGCAATCACGGATTGGGTTTTGTGGGCGAAAACGGAACACTGGTGCTCGATCGCGGCGGCTGGGAAGTGATTCCCGAAAAGGTGAACGGGCAGGCGCGTATGGAGGCCGTGGCGCTTAATACGGCGTATGGCGAAGGCGGTTTAAATCTGCATGCCAAAAATCACCTCGACTGTATCCGTTCGCGCAACCGCAACTGTAATGCCAGCATTGAGATCGGCTCGCACATTGCCAAATTCTCGCAGTTGGGTAATATCGCTTATCGTACCGGCAAAAAATTGAACTGGAACGGAACGACCTTCAATGATGCAGAGGCCGACAGCTACCTGTGCAAAGAATATCGTGCTCCTTGGGAGTTGCCGAAAGTATAAAAACAGAAAAAGCTTCGGAATCTTTTCATTCCGAAGCTTTTTTATCTGAAGGCTGCCGGCATTAACCGGCAATCTCTGTGTATTCTTTGATGTATTGAACCGTTATAACAGTTTGTCAGGCATTGGCTGCCGACTGGTGTTCGGGACGCAATAAATCGTTGATGGTTTTTACCGGATTGAAGGTTTCTACGGGTACTTCCACAAATACGGTGTTCCAGTCGCTCATCGCTCCGTTCCAGAGTCCGGGCAGCTCAAGCGCTTTCAGCTCGCGTCCGTCTTTGCTCTTGTAGGAGATGAAACCGGTATTTTTATCCACATAATCGGGCAGGTTGAAATGTTCGCCTTTGTAATTCTTTACGGCGCATACCAAATCTACCGGATTGAAGTGTGTGCCCTGCTCGAACATTGCTTTTTTGGCCGGATCTTTCAGGTCGATCTGTGAGCTTTCCAAGATCTGCGGCGAAATGGTTCCGTCGGCATTCACGGCCAGGAACGGTCCGCCGCCCGGCTCGCCTACATTTTTAACCATGCCGCAAACGCGGATCGGACGGTTTAATTTCTTTTTCAGGTACAGGATGAGTTCGGCATCTTCCAGCAGACTGGTTTCCGGATTTTTGATGCAGAGATCGTTTTGCAGAAAGTGAATGATTTCTTCTACCTGGGCATGCGTGTATTTGCCACTGTCGATCAGCCGGAGGTATTCATGAATATGCGCCTGTAGCGATACCAGCACGCCTGCAATCAGTTTCTTATAGATAACGGTGGCGCATTTGTAACTGTCGGGCACTACATTATCGATATTTTTAATGAAGATGATGTCGGCATCAATATCATTCAGATTTTCGATCAGCGCACCGTGACCGCCGGGACGGAATACCAGTTTGTCGTTTTTATCGCGGAAAGGCTCATTTTCCATATCCGCCGCAATGGTATCGGTTGCCGGTTTCTGGGTGCTGAAGCCCACTGAATAGTTTACCGAGAATTTGTTGGCATAATCGTCCAGTTTATCACGCATCAGCTGTTCGAACATGGATTTATGTTCTGGCGAAACCGTAAAATGTATATTTACCGCACCGGCATTGTTTTTGGCATACATAGCGCCTTCGGCCAGATGCTCTTCGGCAGCGGTACGGATGGTGTCGGGATAGGCATGAAACAGGAGCAGACCTTTGGGTAATGAGCCGTAGTTCAACCCTTTTTCGGTAAGCAGTGTCTCTGTAATGGTTTTATAATTACCTGTTTTCATCAACATCGGGATGTCGTTGCCGGTATTGGCCAGGCAACATTCGTTTAAAGCATCATAACAGGCAAAATGGCTGATATTATCGAAGAATTTCTTTTCAAAATCGGTAACGGGTACATCACTTTTACCGTCCAGAAATTCGTAGAGATTTTTAAACATACGACTGGCGGCACCTGATGCGGGAACAAATTTGACAATTTTATGATTCTTAGCCAGATAATTATCCCATTGCGTCATATATTCGCTTTTCTCATCTGCGGTAATTACTTTAATACCTTTCTCTACCGAAGCGGAAGCCGTTATTTCCAGATAGGGAAAACCATTTTTAAAACAATTCAGTTGTTCTTCTATTTGCTGTTCGCTGATTCCTTTTGCAGCCAGCATTTCCATGTCGTTAGCAGTTAACATAGGCTGTTTTTTAATTAACAATCCGGTGAATATATGCAAATGTATAAAATTACAGATAGAAACAAGTGTGAAATGCCGGGAAAAAGTTAATTTTACATGCGTAATAAAGACTACTTATCAGGTAGCATATAAAAAGTCATCCTATGGAGAAGCAATCTTTTTTTATACATGATGAGAAAAAGGTATTTTTTTCGAAGTACAAACAATTACTACTCAGTCTTTATTCTTTCCTGCAGAAAGAGGATCTCGGAAAGATAAAGAATCTGATGCGGCATGTTATTGCTCAGGATTGTTACGGACGGGATAAAAATGGTATAAACGGATTAATACGAAATATAGATACGGCTCTGATTGCAGCGACCGAAATCGGATTGAAACGAACTTCGATTCTGGCTATTCTGCTTTACCGGCCGGTGATGAAAAAGATTATTTCGCTGGACGAAGTAAAAGAGATATTCGATGAAGAGGTGGCACTGATCATTGAACGATTATTGAAGACTTCTGATTTATATGCCCGCAATTCGGCGGTTGATTCGGAAAATTTTCATCGTCTGCTCTTCTCTTTTGCCGAAGATGTGCGTGTGATTTTAATCATGATTGCCGATCGCCTTTGTTTGATGCGGTTGGGTAAACAGTTTAAGAATGACGAAGATCGCAAACGGCTGGTTACCGAAGTGTCGTATCTCTATGCGCCGCTGGCTCACCGGTTGGGGCTTTATGCCATTAAGAGCGAGCTCGAAGATCTTTCGCTCAAATATACCGATCGCGATCAATATACTTTTATCAAGCAGAAACTGAACGAGACCAAGCGCTCGCGCGATGCTTATATTGCCGAGTTTATTGCGCCGATCAAGGAGAAGCTCGAAAAGCAGGGCTTTGATTTCGATATCAAAGGGCGAACTAAATCGATTCATTCCATCAACAGCAAGCTGAAGAAACAGAATGTGCCTTTCGAGGGCATTTACGATTTATTTGCCATCCGCATCATTCTGGATACGCCGCTCGAGAAGGAGCGTTCAGATTGCTGGCAGATCTATTCGATCATTACCGATATGTATCAGCCTAACCCCAAGCGTATGAAAGACTGGATCTCGATTCCGAAAACCAACGGATACGAAAGTCTGCATATCACGGTAATGGGACCGCAGCAGCGCTGGGTGGAGGTGCAGATTCGTACACGGCGTATGGATGAGATTGCCGAACGCGGTCTGGCAGCACACTGGAAATACAAAGGGGTGAAAGAGGAGAATGGTCTGGATACTTTCCTGACTAACGTACGGGCTGCGCTCGACAGCAAAGGCTCCAGTCCGATGGATCTGATGCAGGATTTCAAAATGGATCTTTATAAAGATGAAATCTATGTATTTACACCTACCGGCGAACTGATTAAGTTGCCCAAAGGGGCAACCGTGCTCGATTTTGCCTTTGCCATTCATACCAAACTGGGCAGTAAATGTGTCTCGGCCAAAGTGAATGATAAGAATGTACCTATTAAATATGTATTGAATAACGGCGATTCGGTTTCGGTAGTTACTTCGCCTACACAGTCTCCCAAACGCGACTGGCTCAATATTGTGGTTACCTCGAAAGCCCGTTTGCGTATCAAACAGGCTTTGCGTGAAGAGACGGCCAAGGCTGTAGATTTTGCCAAAGAGATGCTGCAACGCCGTTTCAAAAACCGGAAGATCGATATGGATGAGCCGGTTTTGATGCGCTACATTAAAAAGAAGGGCTTTAAGACGGTAACCGATTTCTATGTGGAGATTGCCGAAGAGCGCCTCGACCCGAACCAGGTGATCGATGAATATCTGGAACAATTGAAACGGGAAACCGAAATCTCCGATCATTCGGAAGTACGCAGTGCCGGCGAATTTACCACAACGACCGAAGTGCAGGAAATTACCAAACATCAGGATGTGCTGGTTATTGATAAGAACCTGACGGGCATAGAATATAAGCTGGCCAAATGTTGCAATCCGATTTATGGAGATGATGTTTTTGGTTTTGTCTCCACACAGGGCATTAAAGTGCATCGCATGAATTGTCCGAATGCCCAGGAGATGCTGAGCCGGTTCGGTTATCGCATCATTCAGGCAAAATGGAGCGGAAAGGGCGATAACGGTTATTCGGTTACTTTACGTGTTATCGGACGTGATGACATCAGTATTGTTACCAACATTACTTCGGTAATTGGCAAGGAGAACGGAGTTACATTACGTTCTATCAATATTGATTCGGCCGAAGATGGTATTTTTCAGGGTAATTTTACCGTGATGGTCAAAGATACCAAATCGCTGAATATGTTGATTAAGAAGATTCGTATAGTAAAAGGAGTTAAAACGATCGATCGTCTTAACTCCTGACCACTATTTTATTATGATTTGGGGAACAATCCCATTTTCTCAGCCCGTTTCAGCATAAAGAGACGGGCTTCTTCATATTCGTTGGGGATTTCACCATCGAGAATGGCATTCTTAATGGCCTCTTTTAATACACCGACCGGTCGCGAGGGCGTTAATCCGAAAATCTCCATGATCTCTTCGCCGCTTACCGGCGGCTGGAAGTTTCTTACACGGTCTTTTTCTTCAATCTCGGCCAGTTTGCTGCGAACCAGTTTGAAGTTATTCAGAAAACGGCGTACTTTTTCGGGATTTTTGCTGGTGATATCGGCTTCGCAGAGTAACATCAGATCGTCGATCTCATCGCCGGCATCGAAAAGCAGGCGGCGGATGGCCGAATCGGTTACCTCTTCATCTGCCAGCGCAATCGGGCGCATGTGTAAAGAGACCATCTTTTGCACATATTTCATTTTTTCGTTCATGGGAAGCTTCATGCGGCGGAAAATTCCGGGAATCATTTTTTCGCCGATGAAATTATGATTATGAAATGTCCAGCCCAACCGGTTATCGAACCGCTTCGTGGCCGGTTTAGCAATATCATGCAGCAGAGCACTCCAGCGAAGCCACAGATTATCGGTGGTTTTACTCAGCCGGTCGAGCACCATCAGGGTGTGGGCGAAATTATCTTTATGACCGATTCCCTCTTTGGTTTCCACACCTTTCAGGGCACAAAGTTCGGGGAAGATAAGCTGCAGCAGACCGCAACGATCCAGCAGTTCAAATCCGACTGATGGTTTGGGCGAAAGAATAATCTTATTCAGTTCGTCAGCGATGCGTTCTTTCGAGATGATTTCGATGCGCTCTTTATTGCGCTCTATGGCATCGAAAGTATCAAGATCAATATAAAAACCCAGTTGTGAGGCAAAACGAACAGCCCGCATCATTCGTAAAGGATCATCACTGAAGGTGATGTCGGGATCGAGTGGTGTACGAATAACCAGATTGTCCATATCGGCTAATCCGTCGAACGGATCTACCAGTTCACCATAACGGGCCTTATTCAGGCACAGTGCCAGTGCATTGATGGTGAAATCGCGACGGTTCTGATCATCTTCGAGTGTACCGTTTTCTACAATCGGTTTCCGGCTGTCGTGTGTATAGGATTCTTTTCGTGCACCCACAAATTCAAGTTCCAGATCACCGGATTTAACCTGCGCGGTGCCAAATGTTTTAAATACAGAAAGCGATGTGCCTTTGCCCAGCTTTTGTGCTACCAGGCGTGCCAGTTCAATGCCGCTGCCTATGGCAACAATATCAATGTCTTTTGACGGGCGTCGTAAAAAAATATCGCGCACATAACCACCGATCACATAAGCTTCGTATCCCAGCTCGTCGGCCGCTTCCGAAATAATGCGGAAAGGCTTTGCGGCTATGTGTTTCAATATTTCCTGTTGTTCAATATACATAAATTGTAAATTTTCAATGTCAGGGAAAATGTGTCTGCATCGACTCAGTTCTCCTTTTCAAACGGAGTGCAAAGATAATTAAATTCTTTGGGTGATGCTAATTCCTCTTTTTCCAATATATTTGTAACAAATATGTGCGTAATATGTTAAAATTAATCCGAATGAAAAAGTCTGTACTTTGTCTGGCTCTGGCAACTTTTGTTTTATCTGCCTGCAGCGGAGATGGTAAAAAAGCAAAAGAACGATTAAACACGGCCCGTTCTCTTTACGAAAGAAATGAATATTCTGCCGCAAAATCCGAACTGGATAGTTTGCGGACATTGTATCCGAAGCAAATCAGTGCTCAAAAAGAGGGGCTTACACTGATGCGTATGGTTGAACAGAAGGAGGCTGAACGTAATCTGGCTTTCTGCGACAGTTTATTGCCTATCAAACTGGAAGAGCTGGAAGAGGTAAATAACGGATTTGTGCTCGAAAAAGACTCGGCTTACAATGAAATAGGTAATTATATCTGGAAACAACAAACCATCGAACGCAATGTGCAGCGCTGTTATATTCGTTCGGGTGTGAATGAAAAGGGCGAAATTTATCTGGCCAGTGTATTTTATGGTCCGGCCGGTATCAATCATACCGGACTGAAATTAAGTACGCCCGACGGATTGTATGCCGAAACAGCTTTAATTCCGTACGATGGCGGTCTGAATTATCACTTTACTGATTTAGGAAATACCACCGAAGTGGTTACTTACAACGGCGAAAAAGGTTCGGATGCACTTAAATTTATCTACGAACATAAAGACGGCCGCATCAAAGCCGAATATATGGGCGGTAAACCGTATGTATTGTACATTGCCGATGCCGATAAAAAAGCCATTGCCGCAACATACGAACTGGCCATTGTGCTGAGCGATATCGAAACGCTCACCAAAGAGCGGGATAAAGCAATCCGTAAACTGGAATATCTGGATAAAAAACTGAATCCGGCTGAAGCAGATCCAAAATAATAAATGATATAAGTTCAAATCAAACATAAAGCATCTTTTCAAATACAAAAAAGCATCTTTCCGGATCTGTTTATACAGCTGAAAGATGCTTTTTTTGTTTCCCGAAAATTCTGTCCGGGAATACTATTTTTTGTATGATGATTATTCTTTTGCCTGATGAACCGTAAGCTGCGGGAACGGGAATCCGATACCGATTTCATTGAATGTTCTGTAAATCTGTTCATTAATGTCAAAATAAACAGGCCAGTAATCGGGGCTTTTTACCCAGACGCGAACCACAATATTCACACTGCTGTCGGCCAGTGCATGAAGTGCAATAAATTGTTCGGGATCTTTTAAGATGCGTTCATCTTTAGCCAGAATCGATTCGATTACCTCTTTAACATGAGCATAGTTTTCGCCATATTCCACACCGAAAATCCAATCTACACGCCGGGTTTCCTCCTGACTGTAATTGATAACCGTTCCACTACTCAATGCGCCATTGGGAATATATACCTTTTTATTATCGGGCGTAACCAATAGCGTATGAAATATCTGAATCTCTTTTACAAATCCTTTAACATCCTGACATTCCACAAAGTCTTCTACTTTGAAGGGTTTGAAAAGTAAGATAATCAAACCGCCGGCAAAGTTTGCCAGATTCCCGCTCAGTGCCATACCAATAGCCACACCGGCAGAAGCAAGCAAAGCGGCAAAAGAGGTGGTTTGTACACCGAGCGTTCCGATTACGGCAATGATTAATAAAATGACTAAAACCACATTTGTCAGACTGCTCACAAAAGTGCGGATCGTAGGTTCTACATGACGCTTTTCCAGAAAGCGTTTTATCAACCGGTGTACAATACCGATCA
>CAMTPG010000035.1 GCA_947074335.1 uncultured Parabacteroides sp. | reverse complement strand
TTTACGGAAGATCGGAATATTACTTACGGCCTGAGCTGTAGCAATACCCTGATATTTATATGCATAATAATCTAATACCTGAGCGCGAATATCTGTTGATTCAAATTTTCCGCGTGTTGTTCCTGATACTGTACCACGATATGAACCGTATAATGTATTAAGTGCATTGGCGGAAAGATTATCATCTTCTGTTTTAGTTACTGTCAGAATATCTTCGGCTGTAATTGCCAGTGATCCCCACATGGTAACATATTCAGTATTAGAAACATCGCCGGATGCACGCAATGTTATGGCTTGTTGTGCGGCTGTTTCGGCTGTTGCATAATTTCCCATAAACAAATTTACACGCGCTTCGAGGGCATAAATTGCAGCCAAATTAAAATAGAACTGCGGAGAACCGTTGAATAATTCAGAGGGACTATAATCCGAATAATAGGTTTTAGCATTAGCAATATCACTCAGAATCTGTTGATAACATTCTTCTACAGTAGAGCGACTGATGTTGGTAAAAGGTTCGAGCGGCGCATTATCCAGCAAACAAACACCCAATTGGGAATTAGTCTGACCTGCCTGATAAGGCAAACCAAATACATTTGTTAATGTAAAGGTAGCCAATGCGCGCAAAGCATAATTTTGTGCCTTATAAGAGTTCAGACGCTCCAAATCGTCGGGTGACAGACGTAATGCCACGGCATCTGCCTCGATTTTATTGGCTCCCTGAATATTACGAACGGCTTTATCTACCAGTTTATAACCATAATTCCAAATTTCGGTAAGTTGACCATCTGTATCGGCAATGCTATATACATTTATTGAGTAAAAATGACCGGTCGAACTACTTGCAATGGTCAGATCAGTAGCCATATCACCCAAAGCTACTACATTTCGTCCGAAAAAGCGATAAGTTCCCAATGTATAGTAAGCTCCGATTGTGCCATGTAATACATCATCTACACTTTCGTAAGCATCATCAGCCGGAATATCCTGATCCAGTTTTACATCAAAATAGCTATCGCAAGATCCCACACTGAGCGCCAGCGCTGAGATGCACATATATTTTAGAATATTTTTCATATTATATAGTCTTTAAATTTATCATTAGAAACCTACATTCAGACCAAATACGACATTACGCGGTACAGGGAAATTCCACCATTGTACACCATTAGCACCAATACCGGCAGGATCAAAACCACGGTAATTTTTAGAACCAAATGTATAAATATTATCTGCCTGTGCAAAAATTCTCAATTTGCTGATAAAGGCTTTCTGAGTTAATGCTCTCGGCAAAGTATATCCTAAAGTAAGTGAGCGGATTTTCAGATAATCGCCACTCATCAGGAAGCGACTTGAATGTTGATTGGCACGTCCGCTATAGAAACTTTCCAGACGTGGAACTTTAGCGATATCGCCCGGTTTCTGCCATCTGTTTTCGTAAACCCATTCTGTAAAGTTTTCGCCGAATGAACCACCGATTTGTTCATCATAACGCAGGTTATTACCATATACTTTTCCTCCCAGTGAAGTATTCAGCTGAGCCGAGAAATCGAAACCACGATAACTGATGGTCGTACTAAATGAACCCTGGAATTTCGGATTTGCACTGCCCAGATAACGTTTGGCGGCCAGATTGTAATTGGTAGTAGTTTCATCGCCCGATTCGTTCAGATACCAGGTTCCAACACCCGTTTCAGGATCTACACCGGCCCATTCCTTCATTTTGAACTGATAGATCGGATATCCTTTTTCGGTAATCTGATAAGTGGACTCGATCGGATTATCTGTACTTAATTTCACCACTTCATTTTTATTATGCGAAGCAGTAATGCTGGCACTCCAGTTCAAATCTTTGTTACTGATGATTTGAGCTGTAACCGTTGCTTCAACACCGGTATTTTTCAATTCACCTACATTTTTATAGAAAGAGGTCAGACCGGTCACCATTGATAAGGGTACGGCAAATACCATATCTGTAGTTCTGTGATTATAATAATCAAACTCTACGGTAAAACGATCTATCAGTGTGAAATCAATACCCACATTAAATTTCTTGGTACGTTCCCATTTCAAATCGGGATTTCCATATTGTGTATGCGACATACCCGGAATACCATTGTAGTTGTAACCAAAACCAAATAAATCGCGTGATGCATACCAGGAGTTTCCTACTTCCTGATTTCCCGATGTACCATAACTGGCACGTATTGTCAGGTTATTGAGCCAATCGTGAGTAGGTTGCATGAATGATTCGGCAGATAAGCGATATTTAGCACCAACCGACCAGAAAGGAGCCCAGCGATTATTACTACCAAAACGAGATGATCCATCTATACGGAAGCTTCCCGACAGATAATATTTATCCATATACGAATATTCGGCACTTGCAAAGAAAGAGGCCAAAGCTATACGATCTACATAAGTAGCAGCACTTCCGGGAACGGCAGCATTTGAAACCTGCGGCATAAAATCAACAGGATAATTGCTGGCTGATAAGTAAGCCTCTTTTTTATAAGTAAACTGAGCTTCCTGACCTACCAGTACATTCAGATTATTATATTCATTGAACGTTTTAATATAATTAAATGTATTTGTGGTAGACAATAAACTGCGAACAGTCGTATTATTTTCACCCATACCATTCATTTGTTCACCCTGAGGTTGCAGGAATGACCAGAATCCGAATTCATCTACGATATAAATATCCGCTGCATTACGGGTAAGAAAATAAAAATCGGGAGTAAAGTTGATCTGAACGAATGGAGCAATAATGGTTCGATACTGTTTTGATAAACTTTGATCCCCCAGTTTACTGCGCTGGGCAACCGGATTATATCCGTTTACTGTATTAAAATTCCATTTCCCATATTCATTCTTTACAGCTGTAATAGGACTCTGCATATAAGCCTGAGTAATAGGGTCTTAAAAATATCCGCCGCCGGCACCCATATTTGTCATGGTAAATGAAAAATTGGTATTTACACCGAACTTCACATATTTTGAAGGTTCCTGATCAAAATTATAACGGAATGAATAGCGTTTAAGATCTTTACCGATTACAATGGCATTATCTCCCAAAAAACCAAGTGAAAGATAATAGCGCGGACCGCGCGGATCACTGCTGCCACCCTGAACATCTACATTGTATTCTTGTGTAAAACCGGTACGGGTAACTTCGTCGAGCCAGTTTGTTTTGGTCCCGGCCGGACTCGTATTGTCAATTCCCCAATTCAGGAATTCATCATATCCTTCGTTGGTATAGGGATAACCCAATGCATTCATATAATAACCCACCGATCCGTAATCACCGTAAGCCGCATAATTGTTGGCATTGGCTTCGCGCCATAATTCCAGGTATTTATCGGCACCCAGCGGATAGGATTTAAAATGTTTATACGCCGGCATCATCTGAACACCTAATTTAGCAGTCAGATTTACGCGCACCTGACCGGCCTTTCCTTTCTTGGTAGTAATTACAATAACACCATTGGCTGCGCGTGCACCATAGATAGAAGTTGCCGTGGCATCTTTCAATACGGTCATACTTTCAATATCATTAGCACTCAGATTAGCCAGCGGAGAAGATTCCTGACCTTCGCTGGAGCGAACACCCACAATTTCAGCATTAAACGGCACTCCATCCACAATATACAAGGGCTGGGTTCCCGAGTTCAAGGAATTACGACCGCGAATAAAAATATTTGCCGGAGCACCGGGTTGTCCTGAAGCAATATTCATCTGCAAACCAGGTACAGTTCCTTCGAGTGCTTTAATCGGATTGGCATCCATTTTATTGGCAATTTTTTCACTTCCCACTGTAGTTGCCGCACCTGTAAAGGCTGCTTTTTTGGTAACTCCATAACCGGTAACTACAATTTCGTCTACCATTTTCGAATCTGTTTGTAACAGTGTACGTTGTTCGCCGGCTTTAATCGGAAGTTGTTCCGGCTTCATACCTACATAAGAGATTGTCAATGTTTTTGCTGATGCAGGAATGTCAGTAATTGTATAAAAACCATCTACATCCGTGATTGTACCAATGCTGGTTCCGTTCACTAATACCGTGGCTCCTACAATCGGTTCCATATCATCCGCTGACAGGACGACGCCGGATACTCTGGACACCTGCGCATTCGCTATCCCTATAAACAGGAACAGGAATAAAGTCATAAGTCGAAGTCTACTAACCATACTACTCTCCATTTAATTAATTATATAGTTATATATGTTATATTTAATTTTTAAAATTCATATAACATGATAAGGTTATCTAAAATAAACTGCTTAAAAATCGACACGATCATAGTATTATCTTGTAATTTAGATTTTTAGCTCACACTTTTAGCAAAAATATTTATTCTTAATGAATCATTTTATTAATACGATTTCAATTAAATTTTAATAATGACAATATAAAAACAGTTATTGAAGAGATATTGTTTTGGAAAATTTAATAAAAATAACCTTTTAATGATAAATTTTACCCGAAATGAGGCCGGACATGCAAAATTATGTGTATTTAATACAAAATAAGCAAATCAATAAAGGTTTCGGCATATTTGCCTTTTTGATCATTATCGGAAGGAAAATACATTATCAGAATATAAATAAAAGGAGAAGATACAGATCAACGGATAATCTTTGATTTTACTTCTCCATCTATAAACAGAGTGGTGATTTCATCTCCGAATGTAAGTTCGGCGGCTTTTTTAATAATCTTTCCATTACAACGTGTAATGGTATATCCGCGTTTCAACACGGCTTCGGGAGAAACTATCCGAATTAACTGTTCGGCATGCATGAGTTGGGTTTCATTTCGATTCAAAAATGCAGTGATTTTGGCAGGCAACTGCATTTCAAATTCAGTCATCTGGCGATTATGCATCAATAAATCAGAATCAATTATGCGGGGAACTCGTTGTATTACATCCGACAAAAAAAAGCGATCCCGTTCTATCTTTGCATTCAAAGTACTTGGTATCCGGAATATAAATTGTTGGATTTGCACAGCTTCACGTTGCAGGCGCGTAGTCGAATAATTGACAAGCTGTTGTTGCAGCCGGTTCAGTTCACCTGCTGCCTGTTGCATCTGCTGAATCAGAAATTCGGCCACAGCTGTAGGTGTTTTCATGCGGGTATGTGCTACCAGATCAAGAACAGTATCGTCGCGTTCATGTCCGATTCCGGTGATAACAGGCAATGGAAACTGTGCACAATTTGCTGCCAGCAGATAACTGTCAAAGCTATTCAGATCGGAAGAAGCTCCGCCGCCGCGAATAATTACTACCGCATCAAAATTAGTAGAAGCTGCATAAATCCGGTCTAATGCAGCAATGATACTCTCTTCGGTACGATCGCCCTGCATAATGGCAGGAAAAAGATGTGTATAGAAAACATAAGCAGCCTGATTATCTGCAAGCTGATGCATAAAATCCTCATAGCCGGCTGCAGTAGGCGAAGTAATTACGGCAATGCGTTGTGGTGTTTCGCTCAGTTCCAGTTCTTTATTAAGATCGAAAACGCCCTCCTCTTTCAATTGCCGTATAATTTCACGACGACGCTTAATCAGATCACCCAATGTATAAGCCGGATCAATATCGATAACCGAAAGGCTATATCCGTAAAGTTCATGAAATTCAACAGTAACTTTTACCAATACTTTCAATCCCGAAGTAAATCGTTGTCCCGTTTCCTGCTCGAAACAGGGTTTAAGCATTCGAAAGGTTTTCGCCCAAATAGCTCCGCGGGCTTTAGCAATCAGTTGCCCGCTTATGGCATCTTTTTCAATAAATTCCAGATAACAATGACCGGAAGAGGCATTAACACGCACATCACTCATTTCGGCAGAAACCCACCAGGATTCAGGAAATGTCTGATTTAAAACATTTTTAATCAGATTATTTAATTCGAATAAGGATAAAGCTTCCTGTTCCGGTTTTGTATCCATTTTATTTTCCTCCTTGTTTATGTGCCTGTTTTAATGCTTTTTGAAAATCCGGAACACCATAACCTATTTCGGGATTACCCGACGGTAAGGATGCGACCGATTTTAACAATTCTATCATCTCATGTGCCGTTAATCCGGGAAAAGCCTGCCATAAACAGGCGGCTGCTCCTGCCAATGCGGGTGTGGCAAAAGAAGTACCGTTTGCAAAATTAATCTGCCCTTCGCTATCGATCACACTTGTGCCCGTACCCAGCGCCACTACATCCGGTTTCATCCGGTTATCTTTGGTAAAACCGTATGAACTGAAATTGCTTCTTTTCTTTTTCTCATCTATCGCGCCAACCACACAAACCCCTTCGGCATCAGCCGGAAAAGTAACTTGTTTCCAGTTACCATCAGCTTCATTTCCGGAACTTATAAAAAGTAATAATCCCTTTTCGGCAGCCAGCGATGCTGAGCGGGTGATAAATGCTGTTTTACCATTGAGATCGCTTTGCCGATAAGATAATTTCGGTTCATCATATTGAAAATAACCCAACGAAGAGGTAATAAGTTGAACACCTGCACTATCTGCATATTCAACACCTGAAGCCCAGAAATCTTCTTCGATCGGATATTCGGATGCTCCATATTCGGTTTTAATAAGATAATAGGTAGCTTCCGGAGCAGTGCCGACTAAGAGATTGGGTTGATTCGCAGCAATGCAGGCCAGCACTTTAGTGCCATGATCATCAGCCTGAAAAAGCGACTGTCCGGGAAAAACAGCATTGAAAGTTCCCCCAATCGTTATCGAATCGAAAACCGAAATGCGATCTACATGTTTAAAACCCTCATCAATTACGGCAATGCGTATGCCTTCGCCACGAAATCCGGCTTTGTGTAATTTATCCGCATTGAGTAACCGAATCTGTTTATCGGCATACCCATAAACAGATTTGAGCGGCCGATTGAAGGATTTTAAACGATCGTTGAAATAAACGCTATCCGATGGCGGAATAAATTCGCCCTGCCATACCCATACATCATTCGCCACAAAAGGCAGCTGTCGTACTTGTTCCATCATCGAACTGTCAGTCATAGCTACAACAACCGTCGACTGCCATTTACTGCGGGCAACAAGTTGCAGACCCAGTCCGGTTAACTGATCCAGATAAGTTTGAGCAATTGGTAAATCCGATTCGGTTATTGGAATTTGCTGGCGGTTGCGCCGGTCAAGAGCTTCCGCTGATAAAAAAAATTCGGGATGAACGGTACTAAATTCCACAGGTCCCTTATCTTTCAGATAAAGCCGGAAAGCAAATGTTTCGGCAGCCTGCAACTGAAACGATAACATGATAAAAACAATACTCCAAAAAATCCGGTCCATGCCTGCTAATCTTCATAAAAAAACCCGGATACCTGTCAGTACCGGGTTTAATCTTATTTTATCAATTATTCCGCTACATCAAAAATTGGAATTTCACGTTTCACGCTTTGTCGCAATGAAATCAGTGTTTCGGTTGCGGTAACGCCTTCAATCTCCTGAATCTGCGAATTTAACAGTTCCATAAGATGTTCGTTATCGCGTGCGTACAACTTTATTAATAAAGTATACGGTCCGGTTGTAAAATGACATTCTACCACTTCGGGAATTTTCTCAAATTCGGGAACCACATCTTTATACATAGAACCTCTTTCGAGTTTAACACCAATATAAGTACATGTATTATATCCTAAAATTTTAGGATTGATGTGATAGCCTGAACCTACAATTACATTCATGTCGATCATTCGCTGCACACGCTGGTGAATCGCTGCGCGCGATACGCCACATTCTTCAGCTACATCTTTAAAAGGAATTCGTGCATTTCTCGAAATAATATTCAGGATTTGTCGGTCAAGTTTGTCAATTTTTTCCATACTATTTATTGCTTTATTATTGTATTTGTCATGAATCAATAATCAAATGTATATATTATTTTCGGATATTATATCATTATGAAAGCAAAAAAGTACCAATTAAAAGATTAAGGCGGGTAAAACATGCTCAAAAGCATATTTTATCCGCCTTAAAGTTATAAAACGATCGATTTTACTTATTTCTTATCGTCTTTATCGATTCCCAGCAATTCGATTTCGAAAACCAAAGCACTGTTCGGTTTGATATCCTGACCGGCACCGCGTTCGCCATAAGCCAGATCAGCCGGAATCCAAACTACATATTTAGAACCAACAGGCATCAGCTGTAATGCTTCTGTCCAGCCTTTGATTACGGCATTAACCGGGAATTCGGCCGGTTCCCCACGATCCAGTGAGCTGTCGAATACTGTTCCGTCCAATAAAGTACCTTTGTAATGTACTTTTACTTTGTCGGTTTCAGAAGGTCTTTCGCCTGTGCCTTCAGTAATTACTTCATACTGCAAACCGCTTTCGGTAGTGATAACACCTTTTTTGCTTTTGTTGTTAGCCAGAAATTCTTCGCCTTCTGTTTTGTTATTCTGGGCATCTCTTGCAGTTGCCATCATGAAATATTCCTGAACATAAGCCTGCGCTTCGTCGGGGGTCATTTTCATAGCTGAAGTTTCACCTTTGATTCCCTGGATAAAACCGGCAATCAGATCGTCTACATTAGCCGGCTCGCCCGGTAAAGTTTTCAGATTTTCTTTGTAACCAGCACCTGTGCTGATACCGATGGCGTAACTTACGCTGTCGGCAGCTGTTTTTAATGTTGCTTTACTGGATTGAGATTCACATGAGGTTGTAACCATGCCCATTGCTACAATAGCAGTTGCAACTAATACACTAACTTTTTTCATTTTCGTTCTGTCTATAAATTATTTTACGATATCTAACAATTCTACATCAAACACCAGTGAACTGTTGGGTTCGATGGCATCGCCTGCGCCATGTTCGCCATACGCCAGATCCGATGGAATAAATAAACGCCATTTTGAACCAACCGGCATCAGCTGCAAGGCTTCAACCCAGCCCGGAATCACCTGCGATACACCGAAAACAGCCGGTTCGCCACGCTGCTCCGAGCTGTCGAAAACCTGTCCGTTAATTAATGTACCGTGATAATGACATTTTACTTTATCCGAAGCCGTGGGTTTTTCTCCCTCACCCGCTTTCAGTACTTCGTATTGCAGTCCGCTGGGCAAAGTTACCACATTGGGACGCTCTTTATTGATTGCCAGGAATTCTTCGCCGGCCTTTTTGTTCAGTTCTAACCGTTCGGTTTGCAACTTCATGAAATAGGCGTTGATAATCTCTTTTGACTCTTCATAAGAAAGTTCAGGTTTTGTATCTTCCAACACAGCTTTTAACCCTTTTACAAACTCATCAACATTCAGATTATTAATTCCCGAATTTTGGAAATTATTTCCGATACTCAAACCTAATGCATAACTTACTTTATCCATGTTATCCAATTTATCTGTTTAAACTTTTTACCAATTTTAAGAACTGATTCTAAACCACAAAAATAATGCTTTTAACAACATATACGTTAATAATCAATATTTTTTATTTTTAAAACTTCATTATCATAGTAATAAGCAATAAGATGCAACCTTCAAGAGACCTTAAAGGTTGCATCGCAGTTTATATCTGTCCGCTAAATTTGTAAACAGCTGCCGATTCTTATTTGTTCATTCTGAAAATGAGAGTTATAATTTTCCACATTTTATTCCATTATTTTAGAACAACAGGAGCTGTTTTATTTTATGATTGGATATGCCGCAACAACCGGGTTCTTGCTTAAAAATTGCGGTTTTCGTAACTTTGACTGCGTCCAATCTGTTATTTTATTATTCATTATAGTATCTATTGAACAATGAAAAAGAAACTGGTTATTCTGACAGGTGCCGGCATGAGCGCCGAAAGCGGCATATCTACTTTCCGCGACTCGGATGGTTTATGGGAAAAATACAGGGTGGAAGATGTGGCTACACCCGAAGGATTTGCAGCCAACCCCGAACTGGTACTTAATTTCTATAATGCCCGCCGGCGCGAATTGCTTACAAAAGAACCGAATGCCGGACATATCGGACTGGCAAAACTGGAACATGATTTTGATGTGGAAATCATTACCCAGAATATTGACGACCTGCATGAACGTGCCGGCAGCCATCATGTGCTTCATCTGCACGGCGAACTGATGAAAGCAATTTCGGTAAAGAATCCGAATACCACCTATGATCTTTCGTCCGAACATCCCGATATCAATCTGGGCGACACGGATCCTTTAGGAGATCAACTGCGCCCGTTTGTAGTCTGGTTCGGCGAACCTGTACCCAACATCGAAAAGGCCATTCGCTGGGTACAACATTGCGATATCTTTGTAATCATCGGCACTTCGCTGAATGTATATCCGGCCGCCGGTCTGCTCAATTATGTACCGCGCGGCAAACCCATCTTCCTGATTGATCCGAAGGCAGTAAATACACATCGCAGCGATATCACCTTTATCCGCGCAGGCGCTTCTGAAGGAGTGAAAGATTTAACCCGCATTTTATTACAAAAACCGTGATAAAATCTTAAAATGCCTTACATTATATTATAGCTTTTCTGATTTTTAGTTACTTTTGCATAATCTAACAACAAAATCAGAAAACAGCTATAATGGAGCAAAATCCTACCCGTATACCGTCGCCTCTACTTTCATTGGTTCCTATTTTAGTATTGGTGTCATTACTTTTTGTAACGATCCGTATTTTCGGCAGTGATGCACTGAGTGGTGCCAGTCAGATTGTTTTGTTAACATCGACCGGTGTCTGCTGCCTCATCGCCATGACCTATTGCCGGGTACGATGGAAAGTGCTGGAGCTTGCGATGGTAAATAATATCACCGGCGTATCTACAGCACTGATCATTTTGCTGATTATCGGTGCGCTGTCGGGAACCTGGATGATCAGTGGTGTGGTACCCACATTGATCTATTACGGGATGCAGATCATCCACCCCAGCTTTTTTCTGGCTTCTACCTGTGTGATTTGTGCCATTGTATCGGTGATGACCGGTAGTTCATGGACTACCATTGCCACCATCGGGATTGCCTTTCTCGGAATCGGTCAGGCTCAGGGATTCAGCGAAGGCTGGATTGCCGGTGCCATTATCTCGGGCGCCTATTTCGGCGATAAGATCTCGCCGCTTTCGGATACTACTATTCTGGCCGCTTCCACTACCGATACGCCGTTGTTTAAACACATCCGCTATATGCTGATCACCACGGTGCCCTCTATTCTGATCACACTGATTATCTTTATCATTGCCGGCTTATCGCATCAGGCTACGGCCAGCGAACACATTGCCCAGTATTCTGCCGCACTAAAAGAGACCTTCCATATCTCGGGCTGGCTGCTGATTGTACCGGTGGTAACCGGCATTTTAATTGCACGCCGTGTACCTTCTATCATCACATTATTTGTTTCTATGCTTTTAGCTGCTATATTTGCAGTAATCTTTCAACCGGGCATACTGCAGGAGATCTCAGGATCGGCTGTACGTACTGCCGAATCTGTATTTAAAGGAATGATGATGTCTATGTATGGAGGAACCAGCATTGATACCGGCGATCCGGGATTAAACGAATTAGTAGCCACACGCGGTATGAGCGGCATGCTGAATACCATATGGCTGATACTTTGTGCCATGTGTTTCGGTGGTGCCATGGCAGCCAGTGGTATGCTGGCCAGTATCACTTCTGTTTTTCTGCGTTTTATGAAACGTACCGTGGGTCTCGTTGCTTCCACCGTATTGTCGGGACTTTCACTGAATATCTGTACGGCCGACCAATACATTTCCATCATTCTGACCGGCAATATGTTCAAAGATATTTATGCCAATAAAGGTTATAAGAGTCAACTGCTGAGTCGTACCATCGAAGACTCGGTAACCGTAACCTCGGTACTGATTCCCTGGAATACCTGCGGTATGACGCAGGCTACCATTCTGGGTGTAGCCACCTTAACCTATTTACCTTACTGTTTCTTTAATCTAATCAGCCCGTTGATGAGTATCGCGATAGCGGCTCTGGGATTCAAAATAAGTAAAAACAATGAAAAAACTGAGAGTATCACTACTAGTTAGAGTTATTATCGCTATTGCGGCAGGCGTTCTGTTCGGACAATTCCTGCCCCAGCAACTGGTCCGGATCTTTGTAACATTTAATTCGCTATTCGGAAACTTCCTCTCCTTCTCCATCCCGCTGATTATTCTGGGACTGGTTACGCCGGCCATCGGCGAACTCGGAAAAGGAGCCGGTAAGCTGCTTGCCATTACGGCACTGATCGCTTACGGATCGACGATTTTTTCGGGCTTCTTCACCTATTTCACGGGTGATGCCATCTTTCCCCATATCTTAAAAGTGAACGCCGAACTCACCGCCATGGAAAATCCGGAGGAATTTATGCTTCAACCCTACTTCTCGGTGGCGATGCCTCCGTTAATGGATGTTATGACGGCATTGTTGCTTTCCTTCACCATCGGACTGGGGTTATCTTATATTCAGGGCGACACGTTGCGTAATGCCTTCAATGATTTCAAACAGGTTATCAGCAAGCTGATCGAAGTGGTTATTATCCCTCTGTTACCCATCTATATCTTTGGTATCTTCCTGAATATGACCGAGAGCGGACAGGTATTGAGTGTAATCACCATGTTCCTGAAGGTCATCATCATCATATTTATACTGCATGTCGTCTTGTTGTTATTACTTTTCAGCTTTGCCGGAATCGTAAGCAAGAAGAATCCGATGCGCCTGCTCAAGAATATGCTGCCGGCTTATGCCACGGCACTGGGCACACAATCGTCGGCCGCCACCATCCCGGTTACACTGAAACAGGTGATGAAGAACGGCGTGCGCGAGACAATCGCCGTATTTACCGTACCGCTTTGTGCAACCATCCACCTGTCGGGTAGCACCATGAAGATTACTGCCTGTGCCATGGCTATTATGATTATGGCGGGCGAACCGGTAACCTTCACCGCCTTTGCCGGATTTATTCTGATGCTGGGTGTAACCATGGTTGCCGCACCGGGCGTTCCGGGAGGTGCTATTATGGCTGCTTTGGGATTGCTGCAAAGTATGCTGGGATTCAATGAAACACTTCAGGCGTTGATGATTGCCCTTTATATTGCCATGGACAGTTTTGGCACGGCCTGTAATGTAACCGGCGACGGAGCCATTGCAGTAGTTGTTGATAAGATTGCGGGTAAAATGGGCGAAACGACGAAAGAGGAGAAGCGAATGGATGATGTGCCGGTGATGCAACCCTCGAAAATATAATCCGGTTTA
>CAMTPG010000034.1 GCA_947074335.1 uncultured Parabacteroides sp. | reverse complement strand
GAAACCGGGCGGTTATCAGACGGCAATGCCTCAACCGGCAGCTGCGCCTCCCGCCTATCCTGATTTTCCGGGCTATCAGCCGCTGCCTGATGATGCGCAACCTACTTATGCCGGCATGCCTGATAATTATCCTCCTCCACCGCCCGAGGCTTATGAGGCATTGCCGAATGGCCCCATGCCTCCGCCCGCACCGGAAATACAGCTGCAGGCTCCCCGACAGCGATCTCCTTTCGAACCATATGAGCTGGCTTTGCTGAAATATGTGGTGCGTTATGGCGAGCATATTCTTTATGATTATGACGACGAAGAGACCAAAGAACGTGTGGTGATTCGTCTGGCCGAATTTATCCTGACGGAACTGACTCAGGATGATTTACATTTCCATAACCCGCTGTTTAAACAGATGCTGGACGAGGCGGCAGCACAGTGTAAGACAGAAGGATTTGTGGCCAGCCGTTATTTCTTTGCACATCCCGATGCCACCGTCAGCCGGCTGGCAGCCAATCTGATGAGCGAGAAATATCAATTGAGTAAGTATCATACCAAGTTCCGCGAACTGGAACAGGAAGAAGATAAACTGGAACCGTTGGTAATCCGGGAGCTTTTCGGATTCAAAGACACGTATATCCGTGAACAGATTAAAACCATCCAGGCGGCAATTAAAACTGCACAACAACAAAATGACATGGAGCAGGTTTTTGACTGTATGAAAAAACTGACGCAGCTAAACGAATTAAAAAATGCATTAAGTAAAAAATTGGGAGAACGAATTATATTAAAAATGTAAAACAAATTAATGCGTATGAATTTTTTAGAGACAGAAGATGTGGTAAAGCAATATGCCAATCATCTCGCCTTAAACAAAGTCAGCATCCAGGTTCCAGAAGGAAAGATCTTTGGACTTTTAGGACCTAACGGTGCCGGCAAAACCACATTGATTAGGATCATCAACCGGATTACTGCACCCGACAGCGGCGAGGTCCGAATTTGCGGGCGCCCTTCCGGACCGGATGATATTTATCAGATCGGTTATCTGCCCGAAGAGCGCGGACTCTACAAGAAGATGAAGGTTGGCGAACAGGCTATCTACCTGGCTCAGCTGAAAGGGCTGGGTTATATGGAGGCACGCAAACGACTGGAGAAATGGTTCGAGAAATTCGACATCATGCCCTGGTGGAATAAGAAACTTGAAGAGCTCTCGAAAGGGATGCAGCAAAAGATTCAGTTTATTATTACCGTGATCCATGAACCACGATTACTGATTTTCGATGAACCCTTCAGCGGTTTCGATCCGGTGAATGCCGAATTACTGAAAAAAGAGATTCTCGAACTTAAAAATGCAGGGCATACCATTATTTTTTCCACTCATAACATGGCTTCGGTTGAAGAGATCTGCGAAAATATCGCCTTGATCAATACGTCGAAAGTCGTTTTATCGGGCAATGTTACTGAAATCCGAAACAGCTTTAAGACTCATAATTATATAATTCGTTACCTGGCCGACAAAGGCACTTTGCAGCCGGCCGATCCGCTGTTCCGCATTTTGGAACAAAATAATCAGTCTGGCATTATCGAAGCTCGCATCCATAAACAGGAATCACTGACCAACTCGGAACTGCTCACGGCGCTGGCCGGACAAACCGAGATTCTCTCCTTCAGTGAAGAGATCCCTTCGATGAATGATATTTTTATTAATACGGTTTCAGCCTCTAATACATTGCAGTCATGAGTAAAGTAGGACTAATCATCAAGCGTGAATATTTACGCCGTGTAAGTAAAAAATCGTTTTTGTTGCTTACCTTTCTGACTCCCTTTTTGTTCGCAGCACTGGTTTTTGTGCCCTTATGGCTGTCGACGATCAAAAGTGAAAAGGCCAAACAGGTGGCAATTATTGATACTACGGGCAAATATGCTCCACTATTCGAAAATGATGAAGATTATGTGTTCATCACCGAAACCGAAGGCAGTCTGGAGGATTACAGAAATAATCCCGACAAAGATATCTTTGCCTTCATCAGCATTTCGGATGATTTGTTGACCAATCCGGGTGCGGCAACCGTTTACTCGACCAAGCAGATCCCGATGGGATTGAAAAATCAGATCAATAAAACCCTCTCCGATTTTTTGCGCGACGAGAAACTCGATTCGTACAATATTGAAAATCTGAAAGAGATTATCAACGAAAGCCGGGTAAGTTTCAACATTAAAACCATTAAATGGGAAGAAGATGGCAGCGAAAAGAGCACTTCGGCCGAGGTGGCCTCAATAGCCGGTATGGTACTGACGCTCATCATTTATATGTTTATATTAATGTATGGTTCGATGGTGATGCAGGGCGTGATGGAGGAAAAAACCAATCGCATTGTCGAGGTGATCATTTCGTCGGTTAAACCATTCCAGCTGATGATGGGAAAAGTAATCGGCATCGGCCTGGTGGGCTTAACCCAGATGTTTTTATGGGGTATTCTGACCAGCATACTTGTTGGAGTGAGTCTCTTCTTCTTTGGCGGCGGCACTTCGCCCGAAGAGCTGATGTCGGGACAAATGGCAGTACAGAATATGAGTCAGATGCCGGCCGGAGGCTCCGAACTGAGCCTGCAGGTGCATGAGATACTAAACTCAATCAATTTTGCCAAACTGGGCATCTGTTTTGTACTCTTCTTCATTGGCGGTTACATGCTTTATTCGGCCATGTTTGCGGCTATCGGCAGTGCACTTGAACAACAGGAAGATGCTCAACAATTCATGACACCAATGATTCTGATCATGGTATTTGGTCTGTATGCCGGCATTTACAGCATGAACAATCCCGACGGACCGTTGGCAGTCTGGGGTTCGCTGATTCCGTTTACTTCGCCAATCGTGATGATGGTTCGCCTGCCCTTTGATGTGCCGGTATGGGAACTGATTCTGTCCTTTGTACTTTTATATGCCACGGCTATTTTGATTGTGTGGCTGTCGTCGAAAATCTATCGCGTCGGTATCTTAATGTATGGCAAAAAACCGGGCATTAAAGAGATGATCAAATGGTTGCGCTATAAATAACAATAATAAAAAAAGGATAATCTGTTTCGGAGACTGATTATCCTTTTTGTCTTTTTTCTGTTGAGACATTCTTCATTTCAAAAGTAACTATCCGGATTTTACAGGCTGCATATTTGTCAACATGCAGATAAATCGTAAAATCATTTATAAAGACTTTATTTCCCTTGCAAAGCATTTTTTTCCCCTTTGCAAAGGGATTTAAATCCCCTTGTAAGGGAAAACAGCTCGTTCATAAAGTGATTTCAGCACTATTTGAAGGAGCAAAACAAAGAGGATTTCATCTCTGTCAAAATGACAGTGAACTAAAATTATAGCGATTTGTTGAAATAGAAAGTTGAAAAAAATGGTCGAAATATAATAAAGCCCGATAAGGATTTATTACTATCAAAAATTAAAATCAGAGGAGTAACGCCTGTAAAGGAATAGTCAAAACAATGAGTAAAGATAATCGTATTTTTTAATTGAGACTCGTATCGTCTGTAAAGGAATAATAAAAACATTGCTGAATGAAAGGAAGGGATAATAAAAAAACTGCCCGACTAAAAGTCAGACAGTTTTACCTTTTTGGTTGTTGTTCAACCAGGATTCGAACCTGGACAAACAGGACCAGAATCTGTTGTGCTACCGTTACACCATTGAACAATGGTTTGTTTATTCGTCATTGAGTTGTTCAACCAGGATTCGAACCTGGACAAACAGGACCAGAATCTGTTGTGCTACCGTTACACCATTGAACAATTCTGAATAAACCTGCTAAATTCCCTTAGCGAGTGCAAAGGTAAATACTTTTTTATTTTCAACAAATATTTTCAAGAAAAAATATAGTTAACGAACTTTTTTCATTTAGTCTTGTTCCTTTTGAAGAGGAGGTAACTTTACGAATTTTAAGTAATAGAATATTTCGTTAATCATTTAAAAAAGTATATTTGCATCTTCTAACTTTATTATTGCATTAAACAAAGTAAATGAATCAAACAGAAGAATTAGTAAAAGCCATTGTAGAAGGTCTACAAGAGAAAAAAGGCAAAAACATAGTAACTGTCAATTTAACCCGGATTCCTGGTTCTATCTGCCAATATATGGTTATCAGTGAAGGTAATACACCTACACAGGTTTCAGCTTTAGCTGATTCGGTTTGGGAGATTGTACGCAAAAAAGTAAATGATAAACCCATTTCAATCGACGGAGCACAACAGGCTGAATGGATTGGCATGGATTATGGCACAGTTCTTGTTCATATATTTGTGCCGGAATTGCGTGCTTTTTATAATCTGGAAAATCTTTGGTCGGATGCCAAAGTGTCGCATATTGCAGATCTCGATTGACAATTACGGTTTTAGTATCAGAGATAATTACATTATGGAAATAAATATAACATGTTGAATAATAAGATGCCTAAAAACGGTAACAAACCTAAGATGTTTCGATTCAATCTGTATTGGATGTACGGATTGATATTATTAATGATAGCTGCTGTTTATTTTACGAATGATTCGTCGAGCTCGAAAGAATTAGACTGGACCCAGTTTCAGAAGCTGGCTCAGGAAAATGTTTTCGATAAAATGACGGTCTTCAATAAAAAGAATATGGTAGAAGCTACCGTTAAACCGGCTGATCGTGATAAAATCTTCAAGAAAGATGATAAATCTCTCGGTACTAACCCGAAAGTATATGTAAAAATTCCATCACCGGATAAATTTACTGATTTTTACGACAAATCTGTAGCTGAAAATCATATTGATGCCCAGCTTCGTTTTGAAGAGGGTGATGATACAATCTGGAATTTTCTGATTTCATTTGGTCCAATTCTGCTGATTGTAGTAATCTGGATTGTTTTAATGCGTCGTATGTCGGGTGGCGGCGGCGGCGGAGCCGGCAATGTATTCAGTGTAGGTAAAGCAAAAGCACAGCTTTTCGATAAAGATAACGACCGTAAGGTAACATTTAAAGATGTAGCCGGTTTATCCGAAGCCAAACAAGAGGTGGAAGAAATAGTATGTTTCCTGAAAAGTCCGGAAAAATACACCGAACTGGGTGGTAAAATTCCGAAAGGCGCACTGCTTGTAGGCCCTCCGGGAACCGGTAAAACCCTGTTGGCAAAAGCTGTGGCAGGCGAAGCGGATGTACCATTCTTCTCGCTGTCGGGTTCTGATTTCGTAGAAATGTTTGTCGGTGTCGGAGCTTCGCGTGTTCGCGATTTGTTCCGTCAGGCCAAAGAAAAAGCACCCTGTATTGTATTCATCGACGAAATTGATGCCGTAGGTCGTGCCCGTGGCCGCAATGCCAATATGAATGGCAACGACGAACGCGAAAACACACTGAATCAGCTTCTAACCGAAATGGATGGTTTTGGTTCAAACAGTGGTGTTATCATCCTTGCAGCAACCAATCGTGCCGATATCCTGGACAAAGCGCTGTTGCGTGCCGGTCGTTTCGATCGTCAGATTACGGTTGAACTGCCCGATTTGAATGAACGTAAAGAGATTTTCGGCGTGCATCTGCGTCCGATAAAAATAGACAGTTCGGTGGATGCCGAATTCCTGGCCCGCCAGACACCCGGATTCTCCGGAGCCGATATTGCCAATGTTTGTAATGAAGCGGCATTGATCGCAGCTCGCAGCGGCAAGAAATTTGTGCAGAAAGAGGATTTCATGAATGCGGTAGACCGTATCATCGGAGGTCTTGAGAAACGTACTAAAATTACTACGGCGGCCGAACGTAAAAGTATTGCATTCCACGAAGCCGGTCATGCTACATTAAGCTGGTTGCTCGAACATGCCAATCCGCTGGTAAAAGTTACGATTGTGCCTCGCGGCAAAGCACTGGGAGCTGCCTGGTATCTGCCCGAAGAGCGACAGATTACAACCCGCGAACAGTTGCAGGATGAGATGTGTGCCACATTGGGCGGACGTGCTGCCGAACAAATTTTCCTGGGTAAAATATCAACCGGAGCCTCCAACGATTTGGAACGTGTTACCAAACAGGCTTATGCCATGGTAGTATATTTCGGTATGAGTGATAAATTACCCAATCTGAATTATTACGATTCTACCGGTCAGGACTGGGGCTTCACTAAACCTTACAGTGATGAAACTGCAAAACTCATTGACGAAGAGGTGCAACGAATCATTTCAGAACAGTATGAACGCGCTTTGCGTATTCTGTCAGAATTTGCCGAAGGCCACAATAAACTGGCCAATGTATTGCTTGAAAGAGAAGTAATTTATACAGAAGATGTAGAAATTATCTTTGGCAAACGTGCGTGGGTATCACGTTCGGAGGAAATTCTGGAACAACAACAGGAGAAAGCCCGCAAAGATGCCGAGACAGCTGTACAAAAAGAGAATGATTCAAAAAAAAATGAAAGCGGCACAGATTTAATGCAGGAAGAAAATGATACTCCATCTGAAGCAAAAGATGAGCTGATTTCTGAAAAAGAGGATTAAAGTCAACTCTAAACATATCCCGAACCCGCATCAGAACGAACTGATGCGGGTTTTTTCATGCAATCATTTCGTTTGGTTGCTGCAAAATATACAATAAATTATATCTTTGTATCTATATTGATTAATCCATAAAAGCTATTGTTTTGAAAAATCTGATTATACGCGCTCTTACAGGCATCATTTTTGTTTTTCTTCTGGTTGGAGCTATCTGGTTCGGACCGGTTACTTTTGTTATTTTGTTCAGCATCATCACCGGTGCGGTATTATGGGAATTTGAAGGATTGCTTTTAACCTCCCGGCCTGATATAAAGCGTGTCAGTCATATGCTGGCTGCCATTTATCTGTTTATCGCCACCTATTTTTATGCACACGATATCACATCGGGGGTTATATTCCTACCCTATATACTTTATCTGATTGGTTCGTTTATCGGCGAGTTATATTATAAAGCGGACGATCCGATTAAAAACTGGACTGTTAAAACAATGGGGCAACTCTATTGTGCCGGTTCTTTTTCTTTACTCAACTTCATCAGTGTAAATCCGGTTTCTGCCAACAGTGCCATCGAATATACACCTTTATTTATATTGGCTATCTTTATCTTCATCTGGCTGGATGATACCGGAGCATATCTGGTAGGTTCCTTGATCGGAAAGCATCGTATGTTCGAACGCATCTCTCCCAAGAAATCCTGGGAAGGCTTTTTTGGCGGATTAGGTATTTCACTGCTGGGATCACTGATTTTTGCCTGGCTGGTGCCTTCGGTAGTCTGGTATAACTGGTTAGGACTTACTCTGACAATTGTTATTTTCGGAACTTGGGGTGATTTGGTAGAATCATTATTAAAACGCACCCTACAGGTTAAGGATTCAGGTAAATTTCTGCCGGGTCACGGCGGATTGCTGGATCGCTTCGACAGTGTGATGCTGGCCATACCGGCAGCTTATGTCTATATCCAGCTTTTTATTCAAAGTTAAAGATCAGCGAAACCATACGGGATGTAGCTCTCGACAGGGCGTTCGGATATTTTATAATCGTGGGATCTGTAATATCCGGACGATCTTTTTCCAGCAGGTTAACCAGACCGAAACTAAATTTCAGCTCCGGACAAAGTTTGAAATAAGGCAGATAAATATCACAGCCCAATCCGAATTCAAGTCCGAAATCTGTACCTTTTAATAAGATGGGATTCCCCTTTTTCCGTCCCAGATCAAAAGCCGTATAAATACCTCCTGAAATATAAGGGCGATAATTATTTACACGAAACGCACTGTATTTTACAGTGAGCGGAAATGTCAGATAATTGGATCGTACTGTGGTAGAGAAGGTTTCATCCGTTTCAATATCCCATCTTCTGAACATAAACTTGCGATCGCCGAAGTTGATAGTCGGTGTCAGCCTGAGATTAAAATAGGGATTCAGATACACATCGCCGATAACACCAACACTAAAGCCCGGTGAATAACCCGGAATTTCGGCAAACCAGATTTCGCCGTCTGTTTCAAGACCGGTATTGCTTAAAATAAGATCCTGTGCATGAATTCCCACATGAAAACCCAGATGAAACCACTTCTGATCGGCATAGGGCTGATTTTTCACCTTTTCTTTTTGAGCCATGGCCAGAGCAGAACCCAGAATCAACAGATATAATATATAATGCAGACGTCTCAAAATCGAGTTTATTTATAAATTAAAAAATCGTTCATTATGTTAATAACGAAAAAGGATATGGGTTATTGCAAAAAAGCGATTATTTGCATGAAAAAAACAGGCAGATATTTTTTATATACGAATAAAGCTATAATTTTGCAGCTACTAATAGTTATCAATTTAAACGTTTAATAAAATGGCTTACGTAATTAGTGATGATTGTATCGCATGCGGTACATGCATCGACGAATGTCCGGTTGGAGCAATTTCAGAAGGTGATATTTACAGCATCGATCCTGAATTGTGTACAGATTGTGGAACTTGCGCTGACGCTTGTCCTACTGAAGCAATTCATCCGGCATAATCGCAAAGACAACATGCTAATGTCTAAAAATAACGGGTTGTTATACTAATAAGTAAAACAACCCGTTGTTCTTTATATTCTGATGATTAAAAATCAATATCCAGTTTAATTTCAGAAGCAGGTTCTTCATCCGGATCATCAATCATTAAATCCGACAACAGTTCATCTGATTTATTCTTCTGAATAAAAGCTATTACATCCGTCATGCCTTCCATGAATTTTTCAAAATCTTCTTTATAAAGAAAAATCTTATGTTTTTCGAACTGAACATTTGTTCCGTTTTTAGATTGTACCTTTTTACTTTCGGTAATAGCTAAAAACCAGTCATCTTTCAAATTCTTCTTTACATCCAGATAATAAATTCGTTTTCCGGCCTTAATGGTCTTCGAATACAGAATCTCTTTATCCCCTGCTTCAACGACCGCTTTTTTCATCGAGTTTTCCATATATAGCAAATTTCGTTAAACACCCTCCTTTGTATTTGTTACTGTCTTCAAATATGTGCATTTTTTTTAAATTAACAATATTTTTAAGACTGAAAATATTTAAAAACGAATACTATAGTTGCAATTAACTATAAAAACAAATAAAATAACTATGCATAAAATTATTTTACAAAAAGAATAGCTACCTTTGTATCCTAAATTAAAAACAAGTAGTTCCTTCAAACGATGATCAACAGAATTTTAATTCGCATTAAAGTTTTACAGATAGTATATTCCTATTATCAGAATGATAAAACTGAGCTTAAAGTTGCGGAAAATGAATTGCTATTCAGCCTGAGAA
This sequence comes from uncultured Parabacteroides sp., assembly GCA_947074335.1. Classification (GTDB taxonomy): domain Bacteria; phylum Bacteroidota; class Bacteroidia; order Bacteroidales; family Tannerellaceae; genus Parabacteroides. The sequence goes on along the minus strand of CAMTPG010000034.1, from coordinate 4,282 downwards.
AGTCTTATGACCTTTACATGTACTTCCTTCTTCTTATTGTAGAAGTCACCAACTTACAAAAACGCCTTATCGAGACTCGCAAAAATAAGTACATGCCGACTGAAGCCGAACTGAATCCAAATACCCGTTTAATAAACAATCGGCTGGCAGCACAAATTGCAGGCAATGAAACATTACAAAAATATGTTTCCGAGCAGGGTATCTCATGGGATAATGATGAAGATTTTATCAAAATGGTACTTGATCTGATCTTAGCTTCCGATATTTATGCCAATTATATTCAGGATGAAAATGATTCGTACGAAACCGATAAGGAATTTTGGCGTGTTATTTTCAAGAAACTGATTTCGAGCAATGAAGCTATCGATGAATATTTGCAGGATAAAAGCATCTACTGGAATGATGATATCGCAATTGTTGAAACATTCCTAATTAAAACCATCAAACAATTTGATGAAAATAAAGGCAATAAACAGCCCTTATTACCTATGTTTAAAGATGCTGAAGACCGTGAATTTGCCATCAAATTATTCCGTCAGACCTTATTAAAAGGGGTTGATTATAAAGCACGCATCAATAATCATATGAAAAACTGGGAAACCGAGCGTATAGCCAATATGGATTTAATCATTATGCAGGTAGCCTTGGCGGAAATTCTTAATTTCCAAAATATTCCGGTCAGTGTATCTTTGAACGAATATATTGATATCGCAAAATATTACAGTACTCCGAAAAGTGGGAATTTTATCAATGGAATTTTAGATTCTGTTGTTGCGGAGTTAAAAAAAGAGAACTTATTGCTGAAAAATTAATTATTTAATTACATTTGTAATTATATCAACAGGTATTAATTTATAAATGTATATAGTCATATGAATTTAACAAGTATTTTATTACAAGCTACAGCCGGTCAGTCACAATGGTCTGGCATTCTGATGATGGTTGTTATCGTAGCCATCTTTTATTTCTTTATGATTCGCCCGCAGCAGAAAAAACAAAAAGAGGTTCAGAAGGCCCGCGAAGCATTAAAAGTAGGAGATAGTATTATTACAGCCGGTGGTATTTATGGCACAATCCGCGAGATCGGAGATATTTATATGTCGATTGAAATTGCAAATGGTGTAAATATCCGCATTGACAAAACATCAGTCTATGCTTCTGCAGCTGATGCAAAACAAAAATAATTAAAGATTTATATCCTGGACCCGTGAAACAGGATTTCAAGTCCATATCCGATAAGGTTAAGGCTCTTTCCCATCGTAAACAACAATGGAAAGAAGCCTTAATCTTTTTTTGTTTTTTATTATTAGCTACCGGTTTCTGGATGCTGCAAAGTTTACAACAGGAATATGATATTAATATCCGGATTCCCGTGAACTATAAAAATCTGCCGAAAGATATAGCATTCTCTGAAACACCACCAGATTATATTGATGTAAAAATAAAAGACAAGGGCACTGTTTTATTGAATTATAAATTTGGCCGTACATTTGCAGCGATTGATGTTTCGGTAAAAAATGAAACCAATAAACAAAATCAACTATTAATTGATAAAAAAGAGATCGAAAGTGACATTCGCAAACAATTGATGGCCACCACATCAATCATCGCTTTCAAACCACAACAGATCGCCATAAAATTCAGTAAACGAATTGAGAAGAAAGTTTCTGTCAGTTTTGAGGGAGATATCCGGACAGCTCCCGGTTTTAAAGTGTATGCCCCGGTTTCTATCCAGCCCGAAGTAATTACGGCCTATGCCAGTCATTATATTTTAGACACTTTAGTTTCGGTATCTACGGTATATACAGAATATAAACGATTAGATAAATCGCTCACGCAAACCATTCAGATACAACCCGTAGATGGTGTTACTTTTGAACCTTCATCGGTAACTGTTTCCATTCCGATAGAAGAATTTACAGAAAAAACATTGGAAATTCCGGTGAATTGTGTACATATTCCTCCATATTACAGAGTTCGGATTTTCCCATCCTCCGTAAAAGTAAGTTGCAGCGTTCCGTTATCTGCTTTTAAAAATATAACAGAAGATCTTTTTGCCATTGATATTCCTTTTCAGGAATTTGAGCAAAATGCAAGTGGCAAAATTATGGTTCAACTTACCAAAAAACCAGACGAGATCGATAAAATTACGATCTCTCCCGATCAGATTGAATTCATTATCGAACACATTAAGAATCATGATTAAAATTGGTATCACAGGCGGTATGGGAAGCGGAAAATCTGTTTTGGGACAGCTTTTCGAAGTATTTGACATTCCGGTCTATATTGCTGATCGGGAAAGCAAACGACTTACCAACGAGTCGCCTCTTATCAGAAATGAGTTAACAGCACTTTTCGGGAAAGAGATTTATACAACAAAAGGTATAAATAAAAACAAACTCGCTTCATTCATTTTCAAAGATCCTGCATTATTGAGGAAGGTCAATGCCATTATTCATCCGGTGGTATTTCAGGATTTTGAATCCTGGGCTGACAAACAAACAACAACCTGTTGTGCCGTGGAATCAGCCATACTTTTCGAATCCGGTTTCGATTCTTTTGTTGATTTAAAACTTATGGTTTATGCTCCTTTGTCTATTCGTATCCGACGTATTCGTGAACGCGATAAAGCTTCGGTCGAAGAGATTCAAAAAAGATTAAAAAACCAATTGAGTGATGATATTAAACGATCGAAAAGTGATTTCACCATTTTAAATGATGAAAAAATGGCACTTTTACCCCAAATGGAAATCTTCATTTCTTTTTTAAAAGAAACTGCCGAAGACAAGAACATGAAATGAATAAAGGCCGGATTACAGATTTTATCCCGAAAAGTGCTCTAAATTCATGTAGTTATCGTACATTTGCAATTTAATAAGCAAATTATATTTAGTAAAACAGAATATTATGTTGAAGACGATTTTATCTATTTCGGGTAAACCGGGATTGTTTAAATTGGTTTCCCACGGGAAAAATATGCTGATTGTAGAATCATTAGCTGACGGAAAAAGAGTACCTGCATATGCAAAAGATAAAGTGATTTCATTAGGTGATATCGCAATCTATACAGACGAGACTGAGGTTCCGTTATCAAAAGTACTGACCAGTATCAAAGAAAAAGAAAACGGTGTAAAAGCATCAATTAGCACTTCGGCTAAACCGGAAGAGTTAAGAGCCTATTTTGCTGAAATTCTGCCTGATTACGATCGTGAACGTGTATATCCTACAGATATTAAAAAAATTATCAGCTGGTATAATTTATTGATCGGCGCAGGATTAACCGATTTTGAAACAGAAGAAGTTGCCGGCGAAACAGAATCGGAAGATGCTGAAGAAACAAAAGAAGCTGGAAAAGAATAAGATAATTCTTTTATAAAAAAGCCTTCGATAAAAAATCGAAGGCTTTTTTTATATTAGAACAGAGGATTAGATACTTTCTCGGGTAAAAGTGCCAAATCAACTACCTGCTTAATATCTTCTACATAATGAAATTCCAGACCTTTCAGATAATCCGGTTTTATCTCTTCCACATTTTTACGGTTTTCTTTACAAAGAATAATCTCTTTGATACCGGCACGTTTGGCAGCCAGGATTTTTTCTTTGATACCGCCCACAGGCAATACTTTTCCGCGCAGGGTAATTTCGCCGGTCATAGCCAGATTTTTTCTTACCTTACGCTGGGTAAAGGCTGAAATCAGCGATGTTACCATAGTTACACCGGCACTCGGACCATCTTTAGGTATAGCACCTTCGGGTACATGAACATGCACATTCCAGTTTTCAAACATCTCTTCAGGGATATTAAACAGTGCAGCATGTGCATGAATATATTCGAGTGCCAACATGGCAGATTCTTTCATTACATCGCCCAGATTACCTGTCAGAGTCAGTTTAGAACCTTTCCCTTTACTTAAGCTGGATTCTACAAAAAGAATTTCTCCGCCTACTGATGTCCATGCCAGTCCCGTTACTACACCGGCATATTCATTACCCTGATATTTATCGCGGGTATATTCGGCACGACCCAGATATTCGTGCAGATCTTCGGGTTTAACCTGCGAAGGAAGCGGCTCGCCCAAAGCCAGCTTTTTAGCCAGTCTTCGCATGAGTTTAGCCAGTTTCTTATCCAGCTCACGAACGCCGCTTTCGCGGGTATACGATTCTACAACGGCCTGTAATGTCTTTTTGGGGAATTTTACCAGACCTTTTGGTATACCATGTGCTTCTAACTGTTTCGGCACTAAATGGCGGGCAGCAATTTCCACCTTTTCTTCCATAATAT